>NZ_FVZC01000006.1 GCF_900166585.1 Mesobacillus jeotgali
TGGAGCTGACTGATACTAATCGTTCGAGGACTTAACCAAAAACGAAAAGCAAAGGCTAGGAGCCGGAGCTGGACAATGATCATTCGTTCTTCTTGAATTCTTCTTACACATTATCTAGTTTTGAGGGTGCAAAACTTTTTGCGATAGCAAAATAACTTTGATAATCCTCTTGAAAAATGCATAAAAGACAGTATAATAAATATTGTTCTTAAAAATGTCTGGTGGCGATGGCGAGAAGGTCACACCCGTTCCCATACCGAACACGGAAGTTAAGCTTCTCAGCGCCGATGGTAGTTGGGGGTTTCCCCCTGTGAGAGTAGGACGCCGCCGGGCAATGATGCATTTCCATCTTGGATGAACTTCTAAGATGAGGCATCCGAATCATCTGCAAGAGTTATGTTTAATTACCACTATTCCGCAGTAGCTCAGTGGTAGAGCACTCGGCTGTTAACCGAGCGGTCGTAGGTTCGAATCCTACCTGCGGAGCCATTATCTCTAAATGACGACAGTCATTTGAGCTGGCAGCATATGCTTCCATAGCTCAGCAGGTAGAGCACTTCCATGGTAAGGAAGAGGTCAGCGGTTCGAGCCCGCTTGGAAGCTCTGAAAATACTATTATATGGCCCCTTGGTCAAGCGGTTAAGACACCGCCCTTTCACGGCGGTAACACGGGTTCGAATCCCGTAGGGGTCACCAAAAGTTTTTTCTCAACAGAGAAAGGAACTTTATTTTTCGCTTAGCGGAAAAATTATGGAGGATTAGCTCAGCTGGGAGAGCATCTGCCTTACAAGCAGAGGGTCGGCGGTTCGATCCCGTCATCCTCCACCATTATTCTTTCAAACTTTGAAGATAATCTTCTATTCATGCCGGTGTAGCTCAATTGGTAGAGCAACTGACTTGTAATCAGTAGGTTGGGGGTTCAAGTCCTCTCGCCGGCACCATTTTCCAGAATTTGTGGAGGGGTAGCGAAGTGGCTAAACGCGGCGGACTGTAAATCCGCTCCCTCAGGGTTCGGCGGTTCGAATCCGTCCCCCTCCACCATTTTAATACATATTAAAATTGGACAAGTAAATGCTGTCCTTTTTATTTTTCCATTGGGCTATAGCCAAGCGGTAAGGCAACGGACTTTGACTCCGTCATGCGTTGGTTCGAATCCAGCTAGCCCAGCCATTTATGAGCCATTAGCTCAGTCGGTAGAGCAGATTGCTCGCTGCATTGAGTATTCTTCCCTGGCAATCTGCGAGAAAGGCCGAAGGTCTTTTGAGCATCAGATGCGATAGGGATTATAAATGGGTGGAGGCAGTCTTTGTCCCACTTCAAACTTGAGCCATTAGCTCAGTCGGTAGAGCATCTGACTTTTAATCAGAGGGTCGAAGGTTCGAGTCCTTCATGGCTCACTCATGTTAAGACCCCTAAAAATGAACTTGTCCTTTATTTTTTGGGGTCTTACTTATATAATAAAATTATGCGGAAGTAGTTCAGTGGTAGAATACAACCTTGCCAAGGTTGGGGTCGCGGGTTCGAATCCCGTCTTCCGCTCCATATGGGGCCTTAGCTCAGCTGGGAGAGCGCCTGCCTTGCACGCAGGAGGTCAGCGGTTCGATCCCGCTAGGCTCCACCATCACACTACATAAATACCATTACAGCCATAAAATCCAAATTGGGTTTATGGCTTTTTTTATTTTTCCTACTTTAAAGTTTATATAACTTTCCGCATTTCCCAAGAATACAGACAGGTATAGAGGAATAAAGGCCAGGCTGTCAAGAAACCTCTATTATTAAGACAGTTTTCAAGGTGTAGATGATAAAGCTGTCAAGATTCCACTATAATTAAGACAGCTTTCAAAGTTCAAAAACAAAAACTGTCAAGATTGAAATGAGCTTTAAAACCTCGGTGAAGAGATCAATGCTGCCATAAATTCTTCTGATTTTTCAGATCTACCTTCGCAACCTCCCAACAAGGCTCTTAAAATGCCTCTGCATTACAGCCCATGTACTCATAAAAGAAATGGTTTAACGATATTTAGGCGTTAAATTCATTTAATTCCAAACCGTATATATATTCATAAAATTGTGCAGTTGAGTCATCTGAATGAAAGCGTTTAAAATAAGGAGGAGATGAGAGAAAGCAAGGGGGAGACAAGAATGAAGAAACTTTCGATTATCGGGATGCCGATGGATTTGGGTCAGACGCGAAGGGGAGTTGATATGGGCCCAAGTGCGATCCGTTATGCTGGCATTAATGAGAGATTAAAAGTTCTTTTTGATGAGATAGAGGACCTTGGAGATATACCGGTTGGCAGGCCTGAAGTGAAGATTGATCCTAACAGCAATCTGCGTAATCTTGAGCTGGTGGCAGAGAAAAATAGTTTGCTTGCTGATGAAGTAGACAAGATTATTGAATCAGGTTCTTTTCCGTTAGTATTAGGTGGGGATCATAGCATTGCGATTGGTACGTTGGCTGGTGTGTCCAAGCATTATAAGAATCTGGGTGTCATTTGGTACGATGCGCATGGAGACTTGAATACAGCTGAAACCTCACCGTCTGGAAATATTCATGGTATGCCGCTTGCTGTGAGCCTCGGCCTGGGTCACTATATGCTGACGCAATTAGGCGGGTTTGCACCCAAGGTAAAGCCGGAGAATATTGTCCTTATCGGAGCACGAGCTTTGGATGATGGCGAAAAGGACTTGATTAAGGAATTGGGCATTAAAGTATTCACGATGCACGAAATCGATCGTCTTGGAATGGCTGCAGTCATTGAGGAAACGATCGATTATCTGAAAGAAAAAGTGGATGGTGTCCATCTTTCACTTGATTTAGATGGTCTGGATCCAACCGATGCGCCGGGTGTTGGAACGCCGGTGACAGGAGGCATCAGCTACCGTGAGAGCCACCTGGCAATGGAGATGCTGGCTGAAGCCAAGATTATTACTTCTGCTGAGTTCGTAGAAGTGAATCCAATACTTGATGAAAAGAACAAGACAGCTGTCGCGGCTGTAGCGCTGATGGGGTCATTATTTGGAGAAAAACTTTTATAATAACCGCCTGGAATGGGAATAGAATGATATTGTCAGGCAAAAAAATAGGAGCAGCGGCCCTGTGAAGGCTGCTGCTCTTTATCATTAATATAGAACTGGCTTTTTTGAGGATAAGTGATAATATTTATTTAGTAAATGGTCGAGTCTCGTACTGATGTCTACCACCCGTTGATTTGACAGCGAGGTTTTTTCGGCTAGTTCAACCATTTCTTTACGGCAATTTTCAATATCCTTCAGCAACGTTTCTGCACACATTGATATATTCCTCGCTTTCATGAATATAGTCCTTTTATACCCAGCCAAAAACTTTTTAAACCAAATTGGTAAAAATTTGTTAATATTAACTTATCGAGCCTTTAGCTTTTTTTGCCGAATAAAGTCATTTTAATGGGATAGACACCATTACATACATAAAAAAAGTTTTTATAAAAAAAAACGAAACCTTTTACGGAGTCGATTCGTATATCGATTAGCCGCATGAAGCGCGGAGGTAAAATAATGGAAACAATCGTAAAGCACAGAATAAAACAGGTAATCAAGGGAGACCAGAATGCCTATGGAGAGATTGTTGAGATATACAAGGACAAGGTATTCCAGCTTTGCTACCGTATGCTCGGGAATCGGCATGAGGCAGAGGATATTGCACAGGAGGCATTTATCCGTGCATATATCAATATTAACAGCTTCAATCAAAACCTGAAATTTTCAACATGGCTGTACAGAATTGCTACCAATCTTTGCATTGACCGGATTCGTAAAAAGAAACCAGATTATTTTCTTGATGCAGAAGTGCCGGGAACAGAGGGTTTGACGATGTACTCCCAAATCCCTTCTGAAACCCCTTTGCCAGAGGATGAGGTAGAAAGTCTCGAATTGCAGGATGCGATTCAAAAAGAAATTTCAAAATTACCCGATAAATACAGATCGGTCATCGTATTAAAGTATATTGAGGAGCTTAGCCTGAACGAAATCAGTGAAATTCTGGATCTGCCGCTGGGGACGGTTAAGACAAGGATCCATCGAGGCAGAGAGGCTCTTAGGCAGCAGTTGCGACACGTATAAGGTGAGGTGAAGAATTTGAAATGTCCCGAACAGGTTATAGACTATATGCATGAATATTTAGATGATGAAATTCCTGAAGAACATGAAAAGATTTTAAGAGAGCATCTTCAGAGCTGCTCAGATTGCCAGGAATATTTCAGGGAATTGAACAAGGCTATTGCCCTTGTACAGAGTACCTCCCATATTCAGGCGCCGGATGATTTTACATCAAGGGTCATGGCCGGATTGCCAAAGGAGAAGAAAAAGACAGAAATTCAACGCTGGTTCAGAAGTCATCCGCTTTTGACAGCTGCTTCGCTTTTCCTTGCATTAATGACTGCAAGCATTCTTTCAACGTGGAATGAGGATCACCAGTTTTCTGTTTCGAAACAGCCTAATTTGCTCGTCGAAAACGACACTGTCATCGTTCCTGAAGGGGAAGTCGTCAAGGGTGATGTGGTGGTCAGGAATGGCAAAGTGAAAGTCGAAGGCGAAGTACAAGGAAACTTGACCGTCATCAACGGGGAAAGGTACATGGCTTCAGCGGGTAATGTTACAGGGGAAATAACCGAAGTCAATGAAGTATTCGAATGGATTTGGTACCAAATTAAAAAGACCGCGAAAAGCACCGCGGATCTTTTTGAAAATGACGAGAAGGAACAGTCATTCCAATCAGGAATGGCTGTTTTTTAAGAGATATCATTAATATTTCGATGATCCCTATAGCGGGGAACCATTCTATGGATGACATCATTATTAGTTTAAGCAGAGCTTATGTTATAATGAGAAAGTTATCTTAGAATACAGGCTGAAGTGCATTGGTTATCTTCCGCTTTTTTTATTTACACATGGTTCATTTGGAGGCTAGAGGAAAACTTCGAAAAAAAGCCTTACTAACTACTGGAGGAAGTGCAATGTCGTTTGCGGATTTCAATTTATTAGAATATCTAGCTAATATTGTTGACATTCTCCTGGTTTGGTTCGTCATTTATAAGTTGATTGCTATTATTCGTGGGACGAAGGCTGTCCAGCTTTTGAAAGGGATATTTGTCATCCTGATTGTAAAGTTTGTCAGTGATTTCTTCGGACTGAATACGCTCAGCTGGATGATGGAACAAGTACTGACCTGGGGATTCCTTGCTATTATTATCATTTTCCAGCCCGAATTACGAAGGGCACTCGAGCAGCTTGGCAGAGGGCGGCTTTTCGCCAGGTCGGGACTGCAGGAAGAGGAAGATGAAGAAAAAATGGTGGAGGCCATTATCAAGGCAACCGACTATATGGCTAAACGCCGAATCGGTGCATTGATTTCTATTGAAAGAGAAACAGGAATGAGCGATTACATAGAAACGGGCATTCAGCTGAATTCGAGAATATCCTCTGAACTGTTGATTAACCTTTTTATACCGAATACACCGCTTCATGATGGAGCTGTTGTCATACAGAAGAACATTGTTGCAGCAGCGGCTTGTTATTTACCGTTGTCAGAAAGTCCGTTCATTTCGAAGGAGCTGGGCACAAGACACAGGGCTGCACTGGGAATCAGTGAAGTGACGGACAGTATCACAATAGTGGTTTCTGAGGAAACAGGCAATGTGTCAGTTACCCGGAATGGCGAACTATACAGAGACTTGAGCGGGGAAACATTAAGGGAACTGCTCACTGCCGAACTGATTTCACCATCAAGAATCAAGCAGGCAGCTTCTACCCGCTGGAGTTGGAGGGGGAAGAAAAATGGATAGATGGATGGATAATCCTTGGTTCATAAAAGTGGTTGCCCTAGTCCTTGCTGTGCTTCTCTTTGGGTCCGTTCCTAAAAATGATCCGGATAAGCCAGGCGATGTAAATGTCCCATCAGATGAAATGGTAGAGACAGTTGAGGACGTACCGGTTAAAAGGATTTACGATACTGATACACTGGTCGTTTCCGGGGTTCCAGAGACGGTTACGGTCAAGCTCCAAGGGCCGAAAAACCTTGTTCAGCAGGCAAAAATGCTAAGAAACTTTGAAGTGTTCGTTGATTTGACCGATGCTGAAATGGGAAATCAACGTGTCCCCATTACGATAAAAGATGTATCCGAAAGGCTGGCTGTTTCCATCGAGCCGGGCTATGCGAATGTTTCCATCCAGGAGAAAGTGACAAAGGAGTTCAGCGTCGATGCTGAATTTAGCGGAAATATCGTGGCGGATGGCTATATAGCAGAAAAGCCGACGGTCAAACCGGATAAAGTTCAAATAACGGGAGCTAAGGATATTGTTGATAAGATCACCTATGTAAAAGCTACCGTGAATTCTTCCGGGAAGATAACTGATACAATCACCCGGGAAGCGAGTGTGCTGGTCCTGGATAAAGATATGAATAAACTGGATGTCATTGTAGAGCCAGGGGTAGTTGAAGTAACCATTCCGGTAAAAAGCTCGAGCAAAAAGGTACCGATTGATATTGTTCGAAAAGGTACTCCTCCAAGTGGAGTGACCATCGATTCGATCACTCTTGAAACGAAGGAAGCGGAAATCATCGCGGCTCCAAGCGTTCTTGATAAAGCCAATGGAGTCAGGGTAGAAGTGGATGTCAGTAAGATTGAAGAAAACACGGAAATTACCCTGCCGGTCATTATTGGTGAAGGAATTGTCGCGGTTTCACCGGAAATGGTCAAGGTGAACATAAAAGTCACGAAGGCTTCTGAGAAGACCATTTCCAATGTGCCCATTGAAATCAATGGGGGAGCTGGCTATGAAGTAGATTTCCTGGATCCCACAGACGGCCGGACAAAGTTGACAGTCTCGGGGCCGAGTGATATCGTCTCTGGATTGTCTGCCGAGGATTTTAAAGTTTTAATTGATGTTTCGACGTTAGATGAGGGAGACCACGAAGTCGACATGAAGGTTACAGCACCGCAAAACATTACGTGGAAACTGGCAAAGGAAAAAGCCAGTATATCGGTTGCTAAAAAAGAAGCTTAATTGACTGCAATTTTTCATACAAGGAGAGATTCTAAGAATGGGTAAATATTTCGGTACAGACGGAGTACGTGGTGTTGCGAACAGCGAATTAACACCAGAGTTGGCGTTCAAGCTTGGACGATTCGGAGGCTATGTCCTCACAAAGGAGCATGATCGCCCTAAGGTGCTGATTGGCCGTGATACTCGTATTTCCGGACATATGCTTGAGGGGGCACTGGTTGCCGGCCTGCTATCTATCGGAGCGGAAGTCATGAGGCTAGGCGTCATCTCAACACCAGGGGTATCTTATTTAACGAAGGCGCTTGGTGCTCAGGCAGGAGTCATGATTTCTGCGTCGCATAATCCGGTTGCTGATAATGGGATTAAATTTTTTGGGCCAGATGGATATAAGCTTTCAGATGATCAGGAAAATGAGATTGAGCAGTTAATGGATCTGGAGACAGATGAGCTGCCTCGTCCAGTTGGTGCTGATCTTGGTCAGGTGAATGATTACTTCGAAGGTGGACAGAAGTACCTTCAATACTTAAAGCAATCTGTTGATGAAGAATTCACAGGTCTTCACATCGCTCTGGATTGTGCACACGGAGCAACCTCTTCATTGGCTACTCACTTGTTTGCTGACCTGGACGCGGATACTTCCACGATGGGAGCATCTCCTAATGGGCTGAATATCAATGATGGTGTAGGTTCTACTCACCCAGAAGCACTTGCTGAATTCGTGAAAGAAAAGGGAGCCGACCTTGGACTTGCATTTGACGGAGATGGCGACCGCCTGATTGCGGTTGATGAAAAAGGTAACATCGTTGATGGCGACCAAATCATGTACATTTGCGGAAAATTCATGAAAGAACGCGGCCAGCTGAAACAGGGTACTGTGGTTTCTACTGTCATGAGCAACCTTGGCTTTTACAAGGGCCTTGAGGAAAATGGAGTACAAAGCGTCCAAACAGCTGTTGGCGACCGTTATGTAGTAGAGGAAATGAAGAAGAGTGGCTATAATCTCGGCGGCGAGCAATCGGGCCATATTATCTTCCTTGATTACAATACGACGGGTGACGGCCTGCTTACAGGGCTGCAGCTTGCCAACATCATGAAAGCCACGAACAAACCGCTTTCCGAGCTGGCTGGGGAAATGAAAAAGTACCCTCAGGTTCTTGTTAACATCCGTGTGACGGATAAGCATCATGTTACGGATAACGAGAAGGTAAAAGAAGTAATTGAACAGGTTGAAGCTGAAATGAACGGCAACGGCCGTATACTGGTCCGTCCTTCCGGAACAGAGCCGTTGGTGCGCGTCATGGCGGAAGCTGCAACAGCAGAGCTTTGCCAGGAATACGTAAATCGTATCGCTGCAGTTGTGGAAGAAGAAATGGGTTTAAAAGAATAAGAAAAGAAGAGGATATGCATAAGGGTTTCTGCACATGGAAGAGCCCTTATGCATATTTATTTAGGAAGGAAAGTTTTTAGCCGGCCTGTAGAGGGTATTTGTACGGGAGGGCGGTTTTCCTTTGTTTTCTATTGACGGATGGGTCAGTATCATGTATGATAATCCTGTTTTTGTAAAAAGAAACAAATCTGTGGAAGGGTGGGCAGAGGTATTAAAAAGGAAAGCTTAAAGCGCCAGGACTAATCCTTGACCGTAATGATGGATTAGTTGACGAGGTGGAGGTTTATCGAAGTTTCGGCGGATGCCTCCCGGCTGAAAGCACAGCCGCGAATTCCCTCTTCAAAACATTAAGGCAACTTAATGCACAAAAGGATGGAGATGCTAAAACTAAAGAGGATTGGATTTTTGAAGTCTGACCTCAAACCAATTATATGAGATAAGGGGGCAAGCCGCCCCTAATAAGAGGCTTCTTGCCCCCTGTCGTACAGGAGGAAAAGAAGTTATGTGTGGAATCGTTGGATATATTGGAAATAACGACTCGAAAGAGATTTTATTAAAAGGCCTTGAAAAGCTAGAATATAGAGGGTATGACTCTGCGGGAATCGCAGTCATGAACGAAAAGGGAGTTCACGTTTTTAAGGAAAAAGGACGCATTGCGGACCTTCGCAACGCAGTGGACAACGATGTTATGGCTAACGCTGGAATCGGCCACACTCGCTGGGCTACTCATGGTCCTCCAAGCAAGGTGAACGCTCACCCTCATCAGAGCTCGACAGGCAGACTGACTCTTGTCCACAATGGCGTCATCGAAAACTATGATCTATTGAAGCGCGAGTATTTGCAGAATGTCGAATTGAAAAGTGAAACGGACACTGAAGTGATCGTGCAGTTGATCGATCTGTTCGTAAACGAAGGTCTAAGCTTAGAAGAAGCGTTCCGTAAAACGCTGACACTTTTACATGGTTCATATGCACTTGCCCTGATAGATGAACAAAACGAAGATACTATTTTTGTGGCGAAAAACAAGAGCCCGCTTCTTGTCGGTCTTGGCGACGGCTTTAATGTTGTGGCTAGTGACGCAATGGCAATGATTCAGGTAACAAGCCAATATGTTGAACTGATGGACAAGGAAATGGTCATTGTCACTAAAGATGAAGTGACAATCAAGAACCTTGAAGGAGAAGTTGTTTCACGCACACCTTATACAGCAGAACTTGATGCAAGTGACATCGAAAAGGGAACATACCCTCACTACATGCTCAAAGAAATCGATGAGCAGCCGCTTGTTATGCGCAAAATCATCCAGAACTACCAGGATGGCGAAGGTGCTCTTGAAATTGACTCTGACATCGTTGCTGCGATGAAAGAAGCTGACCGTATCTATATCATTGCTGCTGGTACTTCCTATCACGCAGGTCTTGTTGGCAAGCAGTTCATCGAAAAGTTGGCAAAGATTCCTGTAGAAGTTCACATCTCAAGTGAGTTTGGCTACAACATGCCGCTTCTATCAGAAAAGCCATTGTTCATTTTCATTTCACAGAGCGGAGAAACTGCGGACAGCCGCCAGGTTCTTGTTCAGGTGAAGGAAATGGGTTACAAGGCACTTACAATTACGAATGTACCTGGTTCAACGCTTTCTCGTGAGGCGGACTACACGCTTCTTCTTCATGCAGGCCCTGAAATCGCTGTTGCTTCAACAAAGGCTTATACAGCACAGCTTGCTGTACTGGCGATTTTAGCGGAAGTTACAGCTCGCCGACTTGGCCATGAAGTAAACTTCGATCTTGTTCAGGAATTAGGAATCGTTGCTAATGCAATGGAAGCCCTTTGCGATGACAAAGAAGAATTCGAAAGCATCGCGCGCGAATACCTTACTGTGACAAGAAACGCATTCTTCATCGGACGCGGAATCGACTTTTACGTTGGTCTAGAAGGCGCATTGAAGCTTAAGGAAATTTCGTACATCCAGGCAGAAGGCTTCGCAGGCGGAGAGCTGAAGCACGGAACAATCGCCTTGATTGAAGAAGGCACACCAGTCATTGCTCTTGCAACACAAGAATTCGTCAACCTGAGCATCCGCGGAAACGTTAAAGAAGTGGCAGCGCGCGGAGCAAACCCGTGCATCATTTCTATGAGCGGACTGGAAACAGACGAAGACCGCTTCGTCATTCCAGAAGTGCACAGCCTATTAACACCTCTTATCTCAGTAATCCCGCTGCAGTTGATCTCATATTATGCAGCATTGCACCGCGACTGTGACGTCGATAAGCCGCGTAACCTGGCTAAGTCGGTAACGGTTGAGTAATATTATCCTGCGGGCCTTTTCCTCCTCTAATCAGGGAGAGGCCTTCTAATAGGTTATCCGGCTGGATCTCTTTTGGGATCCAGTCTTTTTATTTCCTGAAAACTTCAATCCATGCTTTACTCAGAAGAAATTATTATTCTTTATTGGTAAAACAGATACAACGAGGAATTAAATAATCTCGATAATAAAACATAAATAAACAGGGCATTTTTCCGATATAATATTTAGTCATTAAAAGGGAAGCGGGGCGATTTTGTGCTGAGAAAAGAGAACATTTATTATTTAATTCTCTTTTTATTTGTCACAAGTGCTGTTTTTTGGGGGAATCAAGTTGAAATCAGCACGAACGATTTATTCATAGCCCTATTTCTTTTTACACTTTTAACGGTCTTTAATTATCATTTGAACATTCAGTCGGAAATAAAAGGTGTAGCTACGGAATACTCTATAAATTATGGTATAGCGATCGCTATTTATGCTGGGCCTGTTGGGGTTTTCCTTTATGAAATCTTAAATCATGTTTCCTCACTTCTGATCAATATATGGAAGAAAAAGACGAATGACAAACCATATTTATATACCTTTTATAATATTGTAACGTTTTCAGCTGCAAACATAATAGCCTACTATCTGTACGAAAAGCTATGGCCCGTTGCTGCCCATATTCCCTTTGGGATCTGGGTTACCTTCATTCTGATTTCAGTGGGAGCAGCATTTATTTCTGACACGATCATTCTGGTTTATTTCTGGTTAATAAAAGAAATAAAATCATGGAAAGATGCTTATCAATTTTATAATTACTGGAACTTACTTGATATTGGGAAGACCGTTTTGACAAACGGATTATTATTTGTTTTTCTTCAACAACAAGAGTGGGAGTACCTTATTGGACTGCTGGTTCTAAACTACTTTGTTAATCGCTCTATTATAATGAAAACGATTAATATCCAAGACAAGTTGGAGAGAGATAAATTTGAAACAATGGCCTATAAAGATGCTTTAACTGGGGCCAACAATAGAGCTTTTATGGACAAGAAGATCAAGGAACTGTCGAATTTGGAGCAACCGATGGGCATTGTGGTTGCAGATATTGACCGTTTTAAATTAATAAATGATACATATAACCATGCTATAGGTGATAAAGTTCTAAAATATTATGTTAAGTTCTTAACTGGCTTCTTGAAAGAGGATGACTATCTTTTCAGGAGCGGAGGGGAGGAGTTTACTTTATTTCTGCGGAACCGTACCTATCAAGAAACATTGGACCTCCTGGAGGAAATCAGACAGGAACTCGAAAACACAAAGCTGGACATCGAATTTAATGAGGGAAATCATATAATTGCTTTTACCTCATCTTTTGGTCTCTACTTTAATAATTTTCATGAAATTTCTTCTATCGAAAAAGGATATATATACGCGGATAATCTTTTGTTGAAATCAAAGCATCTGGGAAGAAACCGTATTACCGGAGAAAATGGTATAGATGAAAATTCTAATGGTAAAGGCAATTAACCTATTAAAATTAGGTTGTTGCTTTTTTTAGTTTTAGCGTGGTTGCCCCATGAACGGGCCGCTGCTTATTTGCATGTATCTTGTTTTCATTGAAGAAGCAGTTTTTTACAATAACAAGTGTGTTCTAATATAAAGACATCCAGCAAACATTAGAATAAAGCCTGCCGATTTGACGGACAGGCCTATTCTATCATTCCTCCACCACCGGCAGCACAATCGATGATGGGTATTTGGAGTTATTTAAAATGGTTGCAAATCCGCCGAGCTGGTCGAGCAGCTGTGGTACAGGCGACATGGAATGAGGGAAGTCGCTTGGCCCGATGGCAACCCGAAGTCTGTGCCCTTCTTTGATGACGAAGTTGCTAGGGAAAATTTCAATGTCCATTTCCATAACTTCATATGGTTTGACTTCCTTCGACGCTGACTTTGTAAATGGGTGCCATGGCTGGATATTCTCTCCATCAAGGAAGCGGCTCTTGCTTTCATCGACTGACCTATGTGAGGCTGCAAGCCAGCCTGCAGTGATTTCACGTGAAGTCCCATCTGGCGCAACATCGGTCACACGAACAGACAAAACCAGTTCCCTGGCTGTTGTTTTTGCAAAAATGTTCGCGGCAATCGGACCGGAGATGCGAAGGTCAGCATTGACCGGTGCTGTCGTATAGGTGAGTTCCATGGTTTCGGTCAGGCGATTGTCCTTCGTACATGGCAGGGCATCTGGTATTCCCGCCATCCACTGATTCGTGCTTCCTGAGCAGATACCATTCAGCGGCTGCTGAAGCATCGTCCGTGAGGGTTCCGCAGATGAAGGAGAATCTTTCGTCAAAAGATTACCGCGGCGCAGATAAAACTTCTCAGCATTCACATTCTTATGAGGCCATCCAGGCTGGACCTCGAACCGATCCTCACCAAGGACATATTGAGTGACATCAGGTATTTTGTTGATGTTCGTGTTCATTCCCATCAAATACTGGTCGAACCACCTTAAGGCGAGCTGGTCAAGGGCTGGCACATTGTCGGCAGGAAGACCGCTGCCATAAGTACCATGCGTCCAGTTGCCCATGAGAAGCTTTGTTTGGATACCGTTTGCTTTTAATTTTTCATATAGAAGCGGGGTGCCGCGCTGGAAGAGGTCATGGAGTCCGCCTGTGAAAAATGCAGGGACTTTAATTTGGTCTGCCACTGACAAGGGAGACCTCAGCTGTGCTGCAGGGCCATTGTAAGCAAATTCACCGCCAGTAATGGCGGAGCTCAGAGTGCTCACAGGAAAGCCAAGTGTCTGTCCTGTATGGTTTAACAATACTGTCGTTCCCATGATTGGATCTGACAGAGTATAGGAAGGCGGCAGCAGGCCACTGCCTGTAACAAGTCCAAGCCAGAGCGGGATGAATCCAGTGTTGATCAACCCGCCGGACATAAGGATATCGCGATACATATCACCCATCGGCACGATTGGAAAAATAGCTTTCAGGCCCTCAGGCTGCTGGGCAGCAGTTAAAAGCTGGTTGATGGCCCGGTAAGAGGAGCCGTATAATCCGACCTTTCCGCTGCTCCATGACTGGCTCGCTGCCCATTCAACGAGTTCCTTGCCATCACGCTGTTCGGCTTCTCCAAAGGAATCCCATGCACCCTGTGATGCGCCGGTTCCCCGGACATCAACGATCACATGTGCATAGCCGCGTTTAATAAAATATTCGTTAAGATTTTCAGAGCTGCTTACATTTTTGTTATAAGGGGTTTGCGTGAGAATGACCGGGAATGGTCCTGGTCCATCTGGAAGGTGGACATCGGCAGCTAAAATAACCCCATCCCTCATAGTGATGAAAATATCTTTCTTTGTTATAACACTTGAATACTGTTCCGGGCGGTCATAAAGGGTGCTTTCCCACTCCTGTCCTGAAGCGGCCTGGGATGAGGCAGGACCAGTAAATAGGCTGAACATGACCATAAAAATAATCGATAAAGGCATTAGTTTCATCAGCAAGCCTCCTGTAACGGTTATATATTCATCTTACGAAAAACCTGACCACACTTATATCCCTATAAATGTCGTGTTCTATTTTTAGACAAAAAAATGCAGTGTGACTCATGTGAATCACACTGCCGCATTTTCTTATTCGTCCGCCTCTTCATTCTGTCTGCTTGTCTGCTGAGGGAGCGTATCCCAGAAGCTTGTATCAGCTGTTTCTATTGAACCATCCGCAATTGCTTTAACCGTCTCATCCAGTGTAAGGATCGTCTGCTTGATCAGATAGCCATTGCTCTTCTGGCCAAGAGCGTATGATTCAATGTAATGGTCGGACATGCCGCGCATTTCGAATAAAAGTGTAGAGATGTCATATCGTACAGCCGCACCGTTACGTCCGATATTCGCTCCTGAACCCCCATTGTATTTGCCGATGTGGCCCCAGCCTGTTTCCTCGAGAGTGTTGTACACTACTGCACCGAGTTTCTTGGAGCGCTCAAGCACCTCAGGCTTCACGTTTGCATTTGTTGGGTAAAGAATCGATCCTGATACTAGCTCGCCTTCGGTCTCACTAAGGGTGCCCTGGTGATGAAGGTCAATCATATAGTCAATGTCATATTTGGCAAAAACGTTTTCATGAAGCGCGCGTACTTCGGGCTCCATGTCGCTGGTCGCTTTATCATGTTCGCGGTTAAGGTCTACCTTATTTGCATTATAGCGGGTGAGGTGGCGGTCGCCATCCGCATGGTAGTCTTCAAGAGAGAAGTCTACATCTCCCATTGCCCCATCTGCATTGAGCATTGGAATTACAAGGATGTTCACATTTTCAAGTACACCGCTTGTTTTGCCAGTACCTAAATGTTTGATGAATTCCAGGGCACCCTCAGTGGTAAGCTGTTCATTTCCGTGTTGCTGAGTGAGGAACAGTACCGTTGGATTCTCTGGATTGGAGACGTACTTTGCCATGTAGATGTCACGGCCCTTGACGGTCTGTCCGATCACTTCAAGGTTCAATGCTTCTTGTTTGGCATCCTGGGTTTTCAGATAATCTACAAAGCTATCATATGTATGCAGGATGGAAGTTTGAACCGAACCGTTCCCGGCAGAAGGACCATTTCCAACGGCACCTGCTGGAAGTGAAACAGCTGTCATCGCACCTAGAGCCATCAAGCTTGATAAGGATACTGATAATACTTTCTTTTTTAAAGTCATATTCATTCCTCCTAAAATAGTAGACACAAATAGATTTTACTGAAAATTATAAAAATAATTAATAGAGTAAGCTGCCTATTTTTAAGACAAATTTCGTGGTTCGAAATAAGTAAAAAAGAAGGAGTTTACAACATGATCATTTTGGTTAGGACCCAATCAATTAGGACATAAGTAATTGGTTTTGTCTGTTAACTGCCGTTTTTAATAAAATTCTATATTATATTTTAATTTCTATGGCAAAAAAATATTTTAGTACTAGACGAAGAAGCCTAGTATAATGTACAATTTTTCTGAATATTAGTTTTATTGGGAAAAGTTTGATATTTAGTTTTCCGAAATTTAAATTGGGGGGAAAGCAAAATGAGAAAAAGAAGATTAGCAGGAATTTTTCTATCGTTTTCGTTAATAGCCGGGGCAATGGCCGGATGCGGCGGAACAAAGAGCAGCGGGGGTTCTGGCGACACGATTAAAGTCGGCGCAAACATTGAACTCTCTGGCGGAGTGGCTTCTTATGGACAATCTATCTCGGAAGGGTTGGAACTCGCTCTGGAGGAAATTAACAAAAAGGGAATTGACGGCAAGAAGATTGAGCTGGTAAAAGTGGATAACAAGTCAGATGCGGCAGAAGCAACAAACGGCGCCATCAAGCTTGTTAACCAGGATAAGGTTGTGGCCATCATAGGCGCGGCAACTTCTACAAATACGCTTGCCCAGGTGCAGGTGGCCCAGGATAACAAGGTTCCGCTCATTACTCCAACTGGAACAAATCCAGATATCACTAATAAAGACGGCAAGCTGAATGACTATGTTTTCAGGACTTGTTTCATTGACCCATTCCAGGGGACAGTAGCTGCGAATTTTGCAGAAAAAGACTTGGGATCTAAAAAAGCGGCTGTATTCATTGACAGTGCAAGTGACTACTCAAAGGGGCTTGCTGCTTCATTCAAGGAAGCATACAAAGGAGAAATAGTTGCTGAGGAAGCTTATGTAGCTAAAGATACAGATTTCAGCGCTACATTGACTCGAATCAAATCAGCAAATCCGGATTTCATCTTCCTTCCTGGTTATTATGAAGAAGTTGGTTTAATCATTAAGCAGGCTCGTGAACTTGGAATCGATGTTCCTTTCATGGGCGGAGATGGCTGGGATTCTCCTAAGCTTGTAGAAATCGCTGGAGGAGATGCCCTTAATAACACATATATCACAAATCACTATTCTGCTGGGGATAAATCAGAGAATATCCAGAAGTTCGTAGAAGCATTCAAAGGAAAGTACAAAGGCAAGACTCCGGATGCCTTCGCAGCCCTAGGATATGATACGGCTTATTATCTTGCTGATGCCATTAAGCGCGCAGGAAGCGCTGACCCTGCAAAGATCCAAGCAGCATTAGAGAAGACTAAGGATCTTCAACTAGTTTCCGGTAAACTTACATTAGATAAAAACCATGACCCTGTTAAATCTGCTGCCATTCTTGTTTATGAAGATGGACAGCAAAATTTCAAAACAAACGTAGCTCCTGAATAAGCAGGAGAATGAGAGGGGGGCTGTCAATGTCCTCCTTTTCTTATATGAACTGTAAATACTGTATTGAAAATGCATTCAAGGGGAGTTCATTTATGGAACTTGTACAGCAATTAGTGAATGGAATTTCGTTGGGCAGCATATATGCCTTGATTGCCCTTGGCTATACTATGGTTTATGGCATCGTAAAATTAATCAATTTTGCACATGGAGACGTTTTTATGGTAGGTGCCTTTGTAGGCTTCTATTCTATCAAAATATTGGAACTATCCTTTTTCCCGGCACTGCTTATATCCATGGCAGTTTGTGCTTTGTTCGGAATGCTCATCGAGCGTATTGCGTATAAGCCGCTGCGGAATGCAACACGCATAGCGGCGCTGATAACAGCAATTGGTGTATCGCTGCTGATTGAGTATGGCGTCATCTATGGCCGCGGTGCTCAGCCTGAAGCCTATCCTAGAGACGTGCTGCCAAAAGAAACGATTGACATTTTCGGGTTGTCTATATCCAGTCAATCTCTGTTCATTCTTGGGGTATCTGTAGCGCTTATGGTCATTCTCCAATTTATCGTCCATAAGACTAAAATCGGAAAGGCGATGCGCGCAGTATCCCACGATGCAGAGGCAGCCAAGCTAATGGGGATCAATGTTGATAATACAATCTCTGCAACATTTGCAATTGGTTCTGCACTTGCAGGTGCTGCTGGTGTCATTTTTGGCACTTACTATATTAAAATCGAACCGCTGATGGGAATCATTCCTGGACTGAAGGCTTTTGTCGCCGCAGTTCTTGGCGGAATCGGAATCATCCCTGGAGCGATGGTCGGCGGCCTGCTGCTTGGGGTCATCGAGGCACTTGTTTCTGCATTTGGTTATTCCTTATGGCGTGATGGAGTCGCCTTTATAGTCCTTATCCTTATACTGATTTTCCTTCCGTCTGGCTTGTTTGGGAAAAACATTAAAGAGAAAGTGTAAAGGGGAGGACTGGCTATGAAATTATTCAATCAATCCAAAAGCTTCTGGCTCTCTATCCTGCTGTCTCTGGCCGCATTCGGAATCGTACAAGCATTGATTTTGACAGGTATTTTGAACGGTTTCTATGTAAACACAATAACATTTATTGCGATTAATATTATCCTTGCTGTCAGCTTGCACCTCATCATAGGCATTACAGGGCAATTCTCAATAGGTCATGCAGGTTTTTTAGCCGTCGGAGCTTACGCATCTGCTATCATCACGATGAAGCTGCAGCTTCCATTTTCTGCAGCCATCATTATAGCAGGGCTATCTGCTGCATTTACAGGACTTCTCATTGGCATTCCAAGCTTGCGCCTGAAGGGTGATTACCTTGCAATCGCTACACTGGGATTCGGAGAAATCGTCCGTATTGTCCTTCTTAATGTTGATTATGTTGGCGGGGCTAGCGGCATGCAGGTATCGCATTTAACAACATGGGGCTGGGCGTTTGCATGTATGCTGATTACAATTATCGTCATTGTCAACTTTACTAATTCAACCCATGGAAGGGCCTGTATTTCCATAAGAGAAGATGAAACGGCTGCGGATGCAATGGGAATCAATACAACTCTCTACAAGGTAGTCGCATTTGCGATCGGCGCTTTCTTTGCAGGTGTAGCTGGGGCACTTTACGCCCACAACTTTTACATTATCCAGCCATCGAATTTTGGCTTCCTGAAATCATTTGATATCCTGATATTCGTTGTTCTTGGAGGACTTGGAAGCCTTTCGGGTTCTGTCATCGCTGCTATCCTGCTTACGATTGTTTCAACGTTCCTTCAGGAATATCCTGAGACAAGGATGATTATCTACAGCCTTGTTCTTATTGTTACTATGCTGTACAGGCCGCAGGGTTTAATGGGAACACGTGAAATTACTTCACTGTTTAAGAAGCGAAAGGCAGCAGAAGGAGGAACACACGATGGCTCAAAGCACACCGTTGCTTAAAGTAGATAATGCCGGGATCAGGTTCGGAGGCCTGAGAGCGGTCGCAGATGTCAATGTTGAACTGTATCCAGGAGAACTTGTAGGCCTTATTGGCCCGAATGGTGCTGGTAAAACTACATTCTTCAACCTTCTCACAGGAGTTTATGTACCAACAGAAGGGAGCATCCTGCTGAACGGAGAAAAGCTTAATAAGCTTGCGCCGTATAGAATAACAAGAAAAGGCATCAGCCGTACGTTTCAGAATATCCGCCTATTTGGGGAACTATCTGTGATAGATAATGTAAAAGTAGCTTACCATTCACTTGCCAAACATTCTATCCTCAGTTCGATCTTACGCTTGCCGCCGCATTTTTTAGGTGAAAGAGAGATGGATGAAAAAGCGGTGGATTTCCTTAAAATTTTCGGGCTTGACCGTTATAAGGATGAAAAAGCGAAAAACCTGCCATATGGGCAGCAGCGCCGTCTGGAGATAGCCCGCGCTCTCGCTGCAAATCCCAAATTGCTGCTGCTGGATGAGCCGGCTGCAGGGATGAATCCTCAGGAAACAAAAGAGCTAATGAAGCTTATTGCGCTAATCCGTGAAAAGTTTGATTTGACAGTTCTCCTGATTGAACACGATATGGGACTTGTTATGGGAGTTTGCGAACGTATTTATGTATTGGATCATGGCCAATTGATCGCCCAGGGGACACCTGAGGAAATAAGGAATAATCCGAAAGTCATCGAAGCGTACCTGGGTGAGGAGGTTTCATAATGCTGAAGGTAGAGGGAATCAATGTTTATTATGGAAATATACAAGCGTTGAAAGGTGTCTCCCTGGAAATTAACCAGGGGGAAATCGTCACTTTGATTGGCGCAAATGGAGCAGGTAAAAGCACGCTGCTAAAAACAATTTCAGGGCTTTTAAAGCCCAAGCAAGGGCAAATCATTTATGAGGGCCAATCGATTGCCGGCAAGGCAGCACAATCTATCGTGAAAATGGGAATATCTCATGTACCGGAAGGCCGTCGTGTCTTTGCTAATATGACCGTAGAAGAAAATCTCGATTTAGGGGCATACCTGAGAAAAGATAAGGCTGGCATCAAAGAGGATTTAGGGAAAGTGTTTGATCTTTTCCCACGGCTCCTGGAACGCCGCAAACAGTTAGCTGGCACCCTGTCAGGCGGGGAGCAGCAAATGCTGGCAATGGGGCGAGCGCTGATGGCGCGCCCGAGGCTTCTTATACTGGATGAGCCTTCAATGGGCCTTGCACCCTTGCTTGTTAAAACGATTTTCAGGATCATCGAAGAAATCAATGCAAGCGGAACAACAATCCTGCTCGTGGAGCAAAACGCTCATATGGCCCTGTCTATCGCAAGCAGAGCCTATGTCATAGAAACCGGCCGTGTTGTTCTGTCTGGCACGGCAGAAGAATTAAACTCAAGCGAACAAGTTAAAATGGCCTATCTGGGAGGCCATTAATCAAGTAAACCGTTCCTGTACTGGAGCGGTTTTTTTTTCGTCACAGGATCATGAGCTTTTAAGCCAAGCAGGTATGTGAGGGTGGTAAAAACAAAAAATAAACCGGCCGCTTAAAAAAGGGCCGGTTTGTGCTGATCATTTTACAATCCTGTATTTGCTTTTACCAGGATTTCATCATATTTCTTGGCATCTGATTTTTTAGTTGATAAGAGAGTTCCGAGATAAGCACCGATGAAACCTAAAGGAATAGAAATGATTCCAGGGTTTGTCAGGCTGATCAGCGGCTCACCTACAAGGATGGCTGCGCCTGCTTCTGGAGACCAGACATTCGGGCTGATTGCCACGAGGAAGAGTGAGCTGATCAGTCCAACGAGCATTCCTGTGACTGCACCAGCGGTATTAAAGCGTTTCCAAAAAATCGTAAAGATCAACACAGGAAGATTCGCGCTAGCTGCTACTGCGAAAGCCAATGCTACAAGAAAAGCAACATTGAGCTTTTGGGCGAATAATGCAAGGATGATAGATAGGACCGCAACACCCACGGATGCAAGTTTTGCAGCAACCATCTGCTCTCTTTCAGTAGCTTGCCCTCGGCGCATGATATGTCCATAGAAGTCATGTGCAAAAGCGGAGGCAGCTGAAAGAACAAGGCCGGCAACTACTGCCAGAATCGTTGCAAATGCGACAGCGGAAACAAAGGCAAAAAGGAAATCGCCTCCGAGCGCTTGTGCAAGCAGGGGAGCAGCCATATTACCTGCTGCATTAGCGGCCACAATATTATCGTATCCAACGAAAGCTGCTGCACCAAAGCCCAGGAAAATGGTCATAACATAAAATACACCGATGATCCAGGTCGCATACACAACCGATTTTCGTGCGGTAACGGCGTCTTTTACGGTAAAGAAACGAATCAGGATATGCGGCAGACCTGCTGTACCCAGAATGAGTGCCAGATTAAGAGAAATAGTATCCAAAGGATTTTTAAACTTGTTCCCTGGGTTAAGGAATCCTTCTCCAAGCGGTGTAGCCGTTTTCATTTCATTGAACATTTTAAGCACACTGAAGTCGAATTTCGCAAAGACGATAATCGAGATAATTAATGTACCGAACATCAGCAAGACGGCCTTTACGATCTGTACCCAGCTGGTGGCGGTCATTCCGCCAAACACAACATAGACAGTCATTAGCGCGCCTACAATCAACACTGAATACAGATAATCGATCCCTAATAATAATTTGATAAGTGCGCCTGCCCCAACTAGCTGTGCAATCATATAAAAAATAGAGATAGTAATGGTATTCAAAGCTGCAACACCACGTACTTTTTTATCATCAAAACGGGCTGCAATCATATCGGCCATTGTATATTTTCCCAAGTTTCTGAGCGGCTCAGCGATCAGATAAAGAACCACAAGGTAAGCAACAAGAAAGCCGATGCTGTAAAAGAAGCCATCAAAGCCTGAAAGCGCAATCATTCCGGCGATGCCAAGGAAAGAAGCTGCAGACATGTAATCCCCTGCGATGGCGAGACCATTTTGAAAACCAGTCAAACTGCTGTCGGCTGTATAAAAATCACTTGTGGTCTTTGTCCGTTTTGATGCGAAATAAGTAATGACAAGCGTCAGTCCAACAATTACAAGGAACAGGGTAAAAGCTAAAGTATTCAAGAAACATTCCTCCTGGCGTGCTTGCTTTTTATTTCTTCCACAATTTCATCAAATTTAGCGGCTCGTTTTGTATAAATGATGCACAAGGACCATGTCATGATAAATTGCGCAAATGCAAATACCCAGGCCCAGCTGATCGAGCCGAAAGCAGGAGTATTTAAAACAGTAGAGTAAGCGGTCAGAATAGGCAGCGTAAAGTAAAATGCTAAAAAAAATAAAGAAAATGGCAGTAAAAAGCTTCTTTTTTCTTTAAGCAGCTGCTGGAACTTTGCGGACTGGACAATTGCTGAATAATCAATGGAGTTTTCAATCTGCTTCTTTTGCTTTTTAATGGTTGATGGGTTCGTAGCCATTAAATATTCCCTCCTTAAATTAATTGAATAA
Organism: Mesobacillus jeotgali; assembly: GCF_900166585.1. NCBI lineage: Bacteria > Bacillati > Bacillota > Bacilli > Caryophanales > Bacillaceae > Mesobacillus > Mesobacillus jeotgali. Next base: position 22,427 of record NZ_FVZC01000006.1, read on the forward strand.
TGAAAAATTGCTCTTCCCATGCCTCCTCTTGTCTAAAATACTATGCATATCATTATAGTTTTATCTGAAAAATTTGTAAATTCAAAATATCTCTGGTTATAGACTATTTTCTGTGTAAATGACCATGGTACATATAAAAATGGCAACTTTCTAAAGAGTAGAAGTTTGATGATGGAAGTTTTAATAGTAGGGGATTAATAAATATTCAGTTTTTTTAGTAAAAACAGCTGGAGGAAGCAGAGCGTGTTGTATGTCAAATGAGGAGTATATAAAAAAGCGTGCTCGCCTGGGCACGCTTTTTTCGTACAATAATATGCAGGAACCTAGATTTTCGCCAATTCTTCCTCAAAATAGAAGGTGCTGGGATGCTCTTTAACAGTGTACGAGTATCTTTTCATATTTTTTACATATTGGGTTTTCAGGATTGTCACTGTTTCGCCTGTTTCTTTGATATTGACAGATTGCCCTGTTTTATAAAGGTTGGTTGCGCTTTTCAATTGGCCACGCCCTTTCATGTTCTCTTTATTATACCATAGTTTCGTTCATTCTTTTGATATTCAAACCCAGTATTTACAAAGACCTGTTTTTGGAAAATTCCTTAAAGCTTGCACTATGCTTTCAATTCTGTTATTCTTAGGAAGAATTATTTTTGTTCGGTATGCAAGGAAAGAACATGCACTGCTTGATTCGCCTGGATATCACTGAGACAAGAATAGTAACAAATTGTGTGGATATCACACTAGGAGGCAACAAAAATGGAAAACGGTAAAGTAAAATGGTTCAACGCAGAAAAAGGTTTCGGATTCATCGAGCGTGAAGGTGGAGAAGACGTATTCGTACACTTCTCAGCTATCCAAGGCGAAGGCTTCAAGACTCTTGAAGAAGGCCAAGAAGTTTCTTTCGACGTAGAACAAGGTGCTCGTGGACCACAAGCAGCTAACGTTACAAAACTATAATAACGGATTAGCCCATACAAACAAGTCCTGATCTAATCAGGGCTTGTTTTTTTGTCTTAACTGCCATTTCTAATTCTGTGGTCTGCCAAAAACAGACCGTGAATGCGAAAACAAATCATTGCTGAATACAGACTTTGGATTAATATAGGCCCGACTAATCATGAAGGCACAAAAAAACCCCACTCAAAAATGAGCGGGGTTTTTACTGTGGTAAAGCAATGGTTGTTTTTATTATACCATAAGTTTTTGTGAGTCTGTTAAAAAACTTTATTTTAAATTAATAGGTGAATAATCAAAATATCAGAATTTTCCGTTGAAGAATTACCCTGTGAAGTGGATAATGGATATGTAGGTAATTATTCTTAATCTCAAGGGTCCCGGGGGATACAATGATAGATTTCATTAAGGATTTGATTCTGCATTTTTCCATAATACTCTCACTAGGTTTTATGTATAACTTTTTATGGATGCAGAAGCGTTCTGTATATAAGAAACAAATCTTTAAACTGGCCATACTGGCAGCGCTGTTAGTGACAATGGCGCTTCCTGTAAGGTTCCATGGAGGCATGGAATTCGATTTGAAGCTTATTCCCGTCTTCATTGCCTTCTTTTATTTAAGCCGGACGGATGGCTTTTTAATTGTAGCGGTCCTTATACTTTTACAAGGCCTAGTGGGCATAGACAAACTTCCCGTTACTGCAATCAATTACGGGGTTATCTTGCTTCTCTTTTTAGCGATTGAAAATCCATACAAGATCACGACAGTCAACAGGAAAATTGCGCTGGGTCTCTTCGTCAATGCGTTGATTACTTCTACAAGACTTGCTGCGCTGATCAACTCTGGCAATGCGGGGGATTACAAGTATTTGCTCGTATTTTCGCTCATGTCTTTCATTGCCTTGTCTGTGATCATTTATATCATTGAAATGACCAATTTGCAGATCAAGCTGATGCATGAGCTCCACAAGGCAGAGAAATTCTCGGCTATCAGCCAGCTGGCTGCCTCGGTTGCTCATGAAATCCGCAATCCTATGACCACAATCAGAGGCTTCATGCAAGTTCTGCAGGGTGAAAAGAACCTGAGTGATAATCAGAATCTCTTTATAACAATCTCGCTTCAGGAGCTGGACCGAACCCAGACAATTATCAATAATTTCCTGGCACTGGCCAAACCGAATACAGGCACGAAGGATAAAATCGACTTAAGTGCTATTTTAAAAGAAACCATTGCCTTCATGAGATCTTATTCGCATCTTGCAAATACAGAATTGGTTGAGGCGATTGATAAGAATCTTTCCATTAAGGGCGATGCCCATGAAATAAGGCAGGTGTTCATCAATATCCTTAAAAATGGGATAGAAGCCATGCCCTCAGGTGGTAGCATCTTTATCATCGCCAAGGTTGAGGGAGACTATGTCAGGATCCAGTTCCGGGATGAGGGTATCGGCATGACAAAAGAGCAGCTCGCCCGGCTTGGACATCCTTACTACTCAACAAAGGAGAAAGGCACGGGCTTGGGGATGATGATTTCCTATGATATCGTTCAAAGGATGGGTGGAAGGATCAATGTCGAGAGTGAAGAAGGAAAAGGCACAACCTTCACAATCCTGCTGCCTTGTGAATAATATCGACCTCTGGCAGAGAAGGCGGGAAACTGTCTTCTTTTTCCTATATATTCAGGTAAAATTTTGTGCCCCGAAATACAATATTGAGCTATAATAATTTTTAAAAGATTTCTATAATTGTTTTACAGGAAGGGGTAAAAAACAGCATGACAGATTTTAATACTTATTTTCTCATGAATGCAGATGAGGTCATTCCGTATGTAAAAGCGAAGACCGATTTTTTTGATAATGATACCGAATTAAGCTGTGCTGAAATTGGGGACGGGAACCTGAATTACGTGTTCCTTGTGCGCGATGAACAGACAGGGAAATCGCTGATTGTGAAACAGGCTGGAGATACGGCCAGAATTTCTGATGAGTTCAAGCTTTCTACGAACCGAATCAGGATTGAATCGAATGTGCTGAAACTTGAGGGCGAACTGGCACCGGGATTGGTTCCTGAAGTATATCTATATGATGATGTGATGAATTGCTGTGTGATGGAGGATCTGTCTGATCATACAATCCTGCGTACCGCGCTAAATGAAGGCAAGATTTTTCCTAAACTTGCGGATGACTTGACGACTTTCATGGTGAATACATTATTGCTGACTTCTGATGTTGTCATAGAGCATAAAGCGAAGAAAGCACTGGTTCAGGATTATATCAATCCGGAATTGTGCGAAATTTCTGAGGACCTCGTCTACTCAGAACCTTTTACAGACCATAACAAGCGAAATGACTTATTCCCGGCCAACAGGGAGTGGATCGAGGAAAATATTTATGGTGATGATAAATTGCGCTTTGAAGCAGCCAAGCTGAAATTTGCCTTCATGACAAATGCCCAGGCGCTGGTGCATGGCGATTTGCATTCTGGTTCTGTTTTTGTAAAAGAAGATTCTACGAAAGTGATCGATCCGGAGTTCGCATTCTACGGACCGATGGGCTATGATGTTGGGAACGTGATTGCAAACTTGATGTTCGCATGGTCCAGGGCATATGTGACGGGCGGGGAAGAAAAGTACATTGCCTGGCTGGAAAACACAATCAGGGATTCGGTAGATCTTTTCTCTAAAAAATTCCTGGCAAGCTGGAAGGAAAATGTTACGGAGATCATGGCAAAAGAACAGGGCTTCGACCGCTGGTATCTTGATACAGTCCTTCAGGATACAGCCGCGGTGACGGGTATGGAGTTGACCCGTCGAATTGCCGGCCTGGCGAAGGTCAAGGATTTGACGACCATTGCTGATCAAGATCAGCGCGTAACAGCTGAGCGCATCTGTCTGACAGCGGCAAAGCAATTCATTTTGGATTCCTCTGCCTTTAAAACGGGACAGCAGTTTCTAAATGTATTAAAGGATTCAGCTTCAAGCCATAATATGCGATAATAAGACGTTCCAACTTTGATTTTTTGAGAAAGAGAGGCGCAGAAAATGTTGCTTCTGGAAGAACGGATGAAAGTCGTAGAATACGGCAAGAAAATCATCACAAGCGGTCTGACGAAGGGGACAGGCGGCAATATCAGCATTTTTAATCGTGAAAAGAAACTCGTCGCCATCAGTCCGAGCGGAGTCGATTATTTTGAGACAAGGCCTGAAGATGTCGTCATCATAAACCTGGATGGCAAGGTTGTAGATGGCAGCAAAAAGCCGTCCAGCGAGCTCGATATGCATTTGATCTTTTATCAGCGCCGCGACGACCTGAACGCGCTTGTCCATACACACTCTCCATTTGCCAAAACGATTTCGACGCTAGGCTGGGATATTCCGCCGATCAGTTATCTGGTGGCATTTGCTGGTCCGAATGTCAGGTGTGCACCTTACGCGACATTTGGGACAAAAGAGCTTGCTGAAAAGGCATTCGAAGGTATGGCGGACAGAAGAGCTGTACTGCTGGCTAATCATGGCATGATAGCCGGAGCCCATAATATTGAGACAGCCTTCACAGTAGCAGAGGAAATCGAGTTCAGTGCCCAAATCTATTACCAGGCGAAAGCCATTGGGGAGCCAACGACCCTTTCAGATGAAGAAATGGCACTCCTGGCAAAAAAATTCGAAACATACGGCCAAAGATGACCCTCTTTTTAGAGGGTTTTTTTAATGCTTAAAATGCCCTCTATCAAAATAAGGGGCACAAAATCATCTGATTATGCTATGATTATTGAAAAGAAAAAACTGGGCTGATTGGATAGTTTTACTAGGGGGGACAGGCAGGCTATGAGAGCAAGGACAAGGAAGAGTGAACCTTTTTCATTTGATAAACTGAGAGACTTTTTCACTACTGTGCTGCTGCATCTAAGTTTTTATGCTTTCATTGTGTTTCTCGTTATTTTTTTCATCGATAATTTCAGTTAATACCTAAAACGCATTTCCAAGTAGCATTTTCAAATCCCAAAGGAGACAGCATGCCAACTAACAGTCCAAATTTGGGCTGTTTTTTAATTGAGTATGGTAATGGTTAAGATCGCTTACTTTAGTGTTTGTCTTGGGCTCCATTTGTTGTATAGTATGGAGTAGAAAAGGGATTGAGGTGAGTCCATTGAGTTTAAACTCTGAATTACAAGATTTAGACCTGGTTGATCTATTAAGTGAGCGTCACACTCTGCTGCGTAAAATTTCAGAGAAAGCCTGGAATAATCAGAGTGATATTTATATTTCAAATTCAGAATGGTATATCATGGCGAGGATTTATAAAAAAAAGCCAACCATTTCATATATTAATAAAAATGTGGAAATTTCCCGGCAGGCTATACATAAATTCATTAAAAACCTGGCTGAAAAAGGCTTAGTCGAAATCAATAACCTGGAAAATAATAAAAAGGAAAAGTGGATACAGTTAACACCTCTTGGGGAAGAGTGCTATGAAAAAAACGCAAAGCTCAAGGCTAATCTGGAAATCAGGATTGCAGAGAAAATCGGTGATGAGCAGGTAAAATTACTTAAGGAAATTTTAAAGCTTGATTGGAATCTGAATGATTAAGTCATAACCCTCTTAATGTCAATTAGGTTGACAATAAGAGGGTTTTTATATAAACTAATATTGTCAACTATATTGACAATTCTAGCTGTTATGCACCGTAAAGATGGGAGCGCGAAGGGGATTATACTGAAATGACACAGGCAGGAGTTCAAGGGCAAGCATATGATGCAAATCAAATTCAGGTTTTGGAGGGACTCGAAGCGGTCCGGAAGCGTCCGGGGATGTACATTGGTTCTACTTCAGAAAAGGGCCTCCATCACCTTGTTTGGGAAATTGTCGACAATAGTGTTGATGAAGCACTTGCAGGATATTGCAATGAAATAAACGTCGTGATAGAACAAGACAATAGCATAACTGTTATGGATAATGGCCGGGGAATTCCGGTCGGGATACATGAAAAAGAAGGAAGACCCGCGGTTGAGGTCATTTTGACAGTGCTCCATGCCGGAGGGAAGTTTGGCGGCGGAGGTTATAAAGTGTCTGGCGGGCTGCATGGCGTGGGTGCTTCAGTCGTGAATGCCTTATCTTCCTTATTGGAGGTATATGTACAGCGGGAAGGAAAAATCCATTACCAGAGTTTTGTCCGCGGTGTCCCTCAAGGGGAGTTGAACATCGTTGGGGAAACAGACCATACTGGTACGACTATTCACTTCGTGCCTGATGGCGAAATTTTTACAGAAACGCTTGAGTATAATTATGAAATTCTCTCATCAAGGCTTCGTGAACTGGCATTCCTGAACAAAGGGATTACGATCACCATTACTGACAAGCGCAGTGAAGAGAGGAAGAATGAATATTACTATGAGGGCGGAATAATGTCCTATGTCGAGCACTTAAACGATCATCAAACCGTACTTCATGAAGAACCGATATTCATAGAAGGGGAGCATAAAGGAATAACACTGGAAATCGCTCTCCAATATAATGAAGGATATGCTGAGACGCTCTACTCTTTTGCTAACAATATTCATACACATGAAGGCGGGACTCACGAGGCAGGATTTAAGACAGCATTAACCAGAACGATTAATGAGTATGCAAGGAAAACTGGACAGATTAAAGAAAATGAAGCCAACTGTTCGGGAGAAGATGTCAGAGAAGGCCTTACAGCCGTTATTTCGGTTAAGCATCCAGATCCTCAATTCGAGGGGCAAACCAAAACGAAGCTAGGCAACTCGGAAGTAAAACCTGCAACAGATGCGATTCTTTCTGAAAGACTCGAGTTATTTTTACTCGAAAATCCTGCGGTAGCCAAAAAAATCATGGATAAATGTTCTGTGGCCTCCAAAGCCCGGATTGCTGCCAGGCGGGCACGTGAACTGACGAGAAGGAAAAGTGTTTTGGAAATATCAACTCTTCCGGGCAAACTTGCTGATTGTACATCAAAAGATCCATCCATTAGTGAACTGTATATTGTAGAAGGGAATTCTGCCGGCGGCTCGGCAAAGGGGGGACGTGACCGCCATTTCCAGGCGGTCTTGCCGCTTAGAGGTAAAATCCTAAACGTCGAGAAAGCGGGAATGGATCGTATTTTTCAGAATGCCGAGATAGGAACGATGATCAAGGCCATTGGCGGGGGAGTCGGAGAGAATTTTGATGCAGCAAAAGCACGCTATCACAAAATTGTTATCATGACCGACGCAGATGTGGACGGTGCCCATATCCGTATACTTATGCTGACATTTTTCTATCGATTCATGAGACCGTTACTAGAACACGGCTATATCTATATCGCACAGCCTCCGTTGTATAAAATCCAGCAAGGTAAAAACATACAGTATGCTTACAATGACCTGGAACTGGAAAATACTTTGGCGTCACTGCCAGTAAGCACGAAACCGAATTTACAGCGGTATAAGGGTCTTGGTGAAATGAACCCGGAACAATTATGGGAAACGACCATGAATCCGGAAACAAGGACATTGCTTCAGGTAGCATTGGATGATGCCAGAGAAGCGGATGAGGTTTGTGACTTATTGATGGGAGACAGGGTTGAACCCCGCCGCCAATTTATTGAGGATAATGCTGTGTATGTCAGGAACCTGGATGTCTGACCTTCCTAAAGAATATGTAAAATAGAATGGCCCATTGAATCCTGATTCAATAAGGCCATTTTTATTTTTATCTAATAGTTATTTTGACTTTGTATCAACGTGTCCGGAAGACTTATGAACTGGATAGGAGAGATAATTTCGTAAAAAAAGCAGCAGCTGTTTTAACTTTTGTGAAAGTCTGCACAAAAACTTTCCTAATTAACCACTTTCTCCTTATTGCTATCTAATAAGTACTTTGTAATTCTTTCTTCTATTCTGTCAACGGAGGTATTAAAAGCAATCGCTAATTCTTTAAAGAGGATGCTTTGAATGGTATTAAGCAGCTTTCGGTCCTGTTCATAAAGTTTTTTTTCATTCTGATCTGCTTCAATCTTTTTTCGCATGAGTGTATTGATGGTCCGGGCAATTTCCATTCTGTCACCACGGTTTACAATACCGGAATATAAATTTTGCCGAACGTTCGGTTTATCAACCCAGTCGATTCCTGGATATTTAAAAGAATCAAGGATTTCCTGGGCATCCTCTTTATGGACCATTTCATGAAGGCTTACCTTATCACTATGAACTGGAACACTCAAGGTCAACTGATGATTGTTATCAGTAGGGTGCAATACGTAATACGGTCTTGTTACACCTAACACGGTCTTTTCGCAAATATCATCAATTTTACAGATGCCATGTGCTGAATAAATAACCAAATCTCCTATATTAAACATATATTCACCCCTCGGTAAAATTGTCAACCAAGTTTATGATAACACTAAAGAGCAACTTTGTCAACTTGGTTGACTTTAAGGTGAGTGGCTCTGTCAACTATCGGCTGATATTAAGAAATCACCAGGTCGATATAAAGGGACGTGATTTGCCAAAGTTAACGAATTTTCAGGAAGCGTGGGTGTACCACGGATTATTGGAAGAAAGCTGAGAATGGAAAATACTATCTATTGATTCCAGCAAAGATGGTTTGCGATTTTTCGCAATCATTCAGACACCCGGGATGCAGGGGTATTCATGGCACGAAAAAACGCTCAGAAATTCTGAGCGTTTTTCTATTTTTATGGATTCAACGGGTTATCGCCGTTACGAGGATTAATTGGGTTGTTGCTTCTATTTTCGTTAGGATTGTTCAAGTTTGGCGGTGTTCCAGGATTCGTGTTCAAGTTATTCAAGTTTGGCGGTGTCGCAGTGTTCGGATTAACCGAATTATTCTTTTTCATTTTCTGCTGCTGGACCGCTGCCTGATCAATGCTGGTTTTCTCAATTTTCTCATCAAACTTGGTCAGGTATTTGGAAGCGAAATTTTTTCCGCCAAGTCCAAATGCGAGGCCGAATGCGAGTGCCAATCCGCCAAGTGTCAGGATGAAGGCTGCATTTACGATGGCAGGTGCGACGCCCAGCTGGTCAAGTGCCATGAAAACAGCAATGGTGATGATCGCATATTTTGCTACAGTTGCAAGGACGTTTGAAGAATCACCCTGCAGAATGCTGCTGAGAACTTTCTTGGCAAGGCCGCCGAGCCATAGGCCGACACCAAGGATGACAATTGCTGCAATGACATGCGGAAGATATCCAATCACACCGCGAGCAAGGTCGACGAAGAAATCAAGCTTAACGACATTCAGTGCTTCCGCTACAAACAGAAGGACGACAATGACCTGGACGATATAGCCGACGATTTCAGATAAGCCTAATGAGTTAGGACGATTTGCTGCGCTGCCTAAACCCATGCCTTTAAAATAAGAGTCGAAACCAATTCTTCTTAACAAATCGGCCGTGAATTTTTTCAGCCATTTACCCAGCCACAAACCGATCATGACCAGGATGATTGCAACAACGATATTCGGAATCATCGTAAGGATATCATTCAGCATGGCGATTGCCGGTGCGGAAATTCCTTCGACATCAAGACGCTCAAGAGCGGCGATGACGGTCGGGATCAAAATGAGTACGAAAGCGACGGTTCCGATCACACGTGAAAGGCTTGTGCCTTCAAATAAACGGGAAAGCCCAAAACGCTGGACTAATCTTTCAGTGCCAATGCTTTGCAAAAAGTTCGTCAGGATATCGCGGACAATTTTAGCAACAAAGTAACCGACTAAAAGGATCAGGGCAGCGGCGAATAATTTAGGGATGAAGGAAAGGATTCCCTCGATCATGTTTTCAAATGGCTCAGACACGCCGCGAAGGTTCAGTGCTGACAATACTGCCGGCAGTGCCATCAGCAATACAAGATAGAAAACGATGTTTGCGACGGTATCGACTGCATTTGTTGTCTGCTGGTTGTCCTCCGTCAGCTTGTACTTGCTTAATCTTTCATGGACACCAAGCTTCTTGCCGCCTTTTTGTATCAGGAATTTCAAACCTGAGGCAATCAGCCATGCAAATAATAAAATCAAGCCTGCTTTTAAGATATTAGGAATCGCTGCAGCAATCGTTGAGAACATTCCTACAAGCGGCTCAGTTAAAACATATAAATCTAAAATGTTCAGGAACATGATAAAGACAAATACTAGAATTAAAATATAGACGATTTTGCTGATGATTTTCTCAGCTGAGTATTTTTTATTGCCCGCGCTTGAAAAAAGCTTATTATCAAGGCTGGTTTTCTGCAGCCCCTTGTAAACTGCCTTCTCGATTAATTTTGCAACAAGCCATCCGACCAGGAGGACAGCGAGAGCAATCAGCACGTTTGGCAGTTTGCCAAGGATGCTATCCCATCCATTATAAAAATTATTGTTCAAATTTCTCACTCCTTATTTAGTTGGGACCTCCAGGGTGGGCTGTAAATGTAAGAATAAGTTCGGAATCAGTACAGCCGTCATCTGTGAAAAAAGTCCTTAGTAAGCTAGCAAGCTTACTTTAATCTACCCAAATGATGCCGATATAAACAAAGCGGAGCACATTGGCCCATACATAATTGGTTTTTATAAAATGTAGATATAGAGAGATTGGAGAGGGCTTATCATGAAGATTAAAACAAGGTTCATTCTTGTCATGGCTGTACTGATTTTCTCCATTACAACAGTTGGTGTACAATCCAGCATTGCACTCAACAACACAGTCGAGAGGAACGATGAGCTAAAAAAGAAAACGGAAATGCAGGTATTGGGAAAGCATATTCAATTTTTGCTTGCGGGACTGTCCAACGATGAACGTGGGCTGCTGATGACAAGCGATATGGAATATGCCAAGGAAATGAAGAAGGAGACGGATGACCTTCAGGCAACTGTACAGAAAATGAAAAAGTTGGCCAGCACTTCGGCCGAAAAAGAAATGATCGATGAAATGAGTTACAATCTTGAGAAATACTGGGCGTTGAACCAATCCATCATCAAAAACGTGCTGGATGACAATGAGAGGGCACAGAGGATTCATTTTACCGAGGAAACCTCTTTACGGAAGGAAGTCGTCGAGCCATCCATCAATAAATTGGTCGAGGAGCTGGATAAGCAGGTTGCCGAATTGAAAGATGAACTTGGCAGCATGGCGAGAATTAGCCAGATTGTCATCATTTCCATTAATGTGATTGCTACAGTCATTGGCCTGGTTTTAGGATACGTGCTGCTCAGATCGATTTTTAAGCCTCTTAATGAAATCAATCGCCAGATGGAAGAGGTGGCACGCGGAGATGGTGATTTAACTAAGCAAATCAGCGTCCGCCGCAAGGATGAATTTGGGGATCTCGCACAGTCTTTCAATGCATTCATCACCTCAATACGAGGCGTAATCAAACAGATTAGCGAATCCTCAGAACAGGTTGCTGCTTCATCTGAAGAGTTCTCGGCAAGCGCCGAACAGTCAAAAGTCACTTCTGAGCAAGTATCAGCTGCAATGCAGGAAATTTCGGCGAGTACGAACCACCAGAGTGACATGACAGAACAAAGCACTGTTGCAGTCCGTGAATCGCTTGAAGGACTCGTGACCATTTCGGCAAGTACACAGGAACTGGCTGACAAGACAGTTACCGTAAAAGAACAGGCTGAAAAAGGAGCACAATCCGTCTCTGAAATCGTTGTCCAGATGGAGTCAATCCATCACTCTGTTGAAGCCGCCGATAAAGGCATCAATTCACTGGCGTCAACAGCTAGTAAAATTGGCAATATCACGGGCCTCATCAACGAAATAGCCGGACAAACCAATCTGCTCGCCTTGAATGCAGCCATTGAAGCCGCGCGTGCTGGTGAGCATGGTAAAGGATTTGCGGTCGTTGCGGAAGAAGTAAGGAAACTCGCCGAACAATCCAGCAAATCAGCCAACCAGATACAGGATTTGATCACAAGCATCCAGGGTGAGTCAAGTGACACCGTCCAATCCATCCAGACAGTAAAAGAAACTGTTTCACACGGAATTGTACTGAGCGATGAAACAGCGACTCAATTCAAGGAAATACGCTCACTCATTCTGCAGGTCTCTTCGCAAATTCAGGAAATCGCCGGCACGACCAGGAACCTCTCCACTGGTTTCGAGCAGGTAGCAGGATCAATCGAAGAAATCTCCGGAATCATGAAAAATACATCCGATAACACCATCGCTGCCGCTGCTTCAACAGAAGAACAGCTCGCCTCCATGGAAGAAATCCTCAACAGTGCCAACTCTCTCTCAAAGCTGGCCGAGGATCTTCAGACGATGGTGCATCGATTTAAGATTTAGTGTGTAAAACCGCTGCCAAAGCAGCGGTTTTTTTAATATAACCAAGATAAAGACTCAGTGGCAGTATTTTTTCTGGCAAAAAGGGATCCTAAGGGCGAAACTAGTAGGGTTTAAGTTCTTGCCTTCAGTATCAGGATATTCCACCAATCCGATTAGGAGCTCCAATACCCTACTCTTGGTCCAGGAGGAATTAGTGCCTGGCTTATAGAAATTAAGACCTAATGCAATAAAATCACTCCAAAATATAAATGGAGAAATAATTAGAATGGTTAGGAGATTTTATAATGTCCTGCTGGGAAACGAAAATAATTGAAACTGCCCGAGGCAACTTTGAGGTTTTTGTTAAAGGAGAAGGGCATCCGATTTGCGTAACTCATCATTATTCAGAGTTCAACGCCACAGGTGATTACTTCGCCGATTCCTTTACAGATAACCATAAAGTCTACCTTGTGAATTTAAAAGAAGCAGGAAACTCAAGCAAGGCAAACGCGGCTCATGAGTTAAGTATGTTTGATGCTGTTTACGACCTCGAAGCAATCCGAGTGGAGCTGGGTTATTCCAAGTGGAGCTTTGCCGGGCATTCTACTGGAGGTATGATAGGCGTCATTTACGGAATTCATTTCTCAAATTCTCTTGCTTCACTCATAATTGTCGGATCTGCCGCCAGGCAATATGCTAATTCATCCTCAAAGTGCATCTATCATCCAGACCACCCGCGTTTCGACCGAATGCAGCAACTTATTGAGATATTAAAACGCTCTGATTTATCACCCGGGGAAAGAGAGCAGTTTTCCAGGGAAAGAACTAAGCTATCTCTTTTTCATCCACATAAGTATGAAGAGTACTTTTCATTAGGCATTCACAAAAAAATCTCTTCCGCAAGAATGAACTTTTTTATCAGGGAACAAATGATTTTCGATGTAACCCGTGAATTAGGAAAAATCACAACTAATACTCTAATTATATGTGGCTGTCACGATGTACAATGTCCCCTTCCTTTCTCCATAGAAATGAATGAGTTAATACCAAAATCACAACTTATTATTTTTAATGAAAGCAACCATTATCCTTTCCTGGAAGAGAGGTTGGTTTTTAGACAAACTGTCTTAGCTTACTTGGAAGATGCCCTTTCTTATTAACTGACAAGGCTGTTACAAAACGTTACTAAAACGTGAAAGACACTCAGCTGGAAAGGGAACAGATGAAAAAAATTAATTCTATTCTTATATTAATCGCTTTGCTTGTTACTACTGGATGTCAGCCTAAATAACAGAAGAACAAGCGAGATTGATTGTAATCAAACATCACACCAATGAAAATGGAAAGGCAGAGATTATTTCTGTAATTCACAAAAATAATGATTATATTGTGAAGTGGGAGAAAAAGGATAACTGCGAGAGAGGGATCAACAATATTAATGGCCAGAATGGAGAAGTGGGAAAGGGTGAGGCTTCAATTTGCTAGGTTTATATATCTTTTATATATAAGAAGCACTATAAAAAATAACAGACTTTTTCATAGGAATATCAGCCATTCTAAGGGGGGAATTTCCATTTTTAAAACAATTATAAAATATATAGATCGGCAGTATAAAACGCCACAAGGAATCATAGGTGCATTTATTGGTGAAAAAATGGTAGAGCAGCACAAGACTGAAACAAATTGGTCATTAGAGCTGATGAACATTCACCAGGGAGACAGGATTTTAGAGTTAGGCTGCGGGGCAGGTTATGCCATAAAATTAATTTCAGAAAAGAATTTAGCTGAAGAAATAGTCGGTTTGGACATTTCCCCAACAATTATTAGATCTGCAAGAATCAGAAACAAAAAGGCAATTATCAAAGAGAAAGTAAAACTAGTGAAGGCAAATCTTAATAAATTGCCCTTTCGAGATGAGAATTTCAACACGGTATTTAGTATCCAAACTATTTATTTTTGGACTGATGCAGCCTCGACAATTTCAGAAATCTTTAGGGTCCTGAAGCCGGAAGGAGTTGTAATCCTTACTTTTTCTGACGGGAAAGAGGATGAAACTTGGGAAGGCATAAAAGGTATTACTAGAAATCAAGTAATTCCATATATGAAGGAAGCGGGATTTAGGAACGTTTCTATAGTCAGAGGTCCGGATTCAAGAGGGTATCATACCGTTGCGGTTAAGGGAACTAAGTAAATGATAAATGAGGAGCGATGATCCAGGAAGGTTTCCGCAATATTTAATGGATGTCGTCATTGAGCAACGATGAAGATTAGGTAAAGAAACATGTTTTCAACATAAAGAACTGGCTTTTACACATCTTTATGTGCAAAAGCCGAAAGTGAAACCCGATTTGAAGAGCTTAAAGTGTGACTGCCTGGATTTTAAGGATTAATCGTATATTACAGCTTTTCCCTGTTCACGTAACTTTTTTAACGATGCAAGCATATGATTTATCTCTTCATCGGAATGTCTTTCCCATGAACTTAATTCCGCTACTATTTTCAAAGGAGATTTAGATCTATAAGAACGTGTTGGGTTGCCAGGGAATTTTTTGTCTGTTAAGTTCGGATCATTTTCAAAATCACCTAATGGTTCTACTATAAAAATTCTTTCTTTTGATTTTGATGTGGCTAATTCAGCACCCCATTTAGCTGCATCCAATGTTGCAGTAAAGTATATAAAGTTGGATTTCTTATCTTGGTAATTTGATAAGTGTTGTGGTTCTAATAAATCACCGATTTTTAATGCCGCTTTAGTACCATGAAGAAAAGGACCATTATCCAAGACATCTTTTTTGTCATCCATACTGATACACCTCGTATATTTTTAGATTTGTGTATAACAGTATATTATTGGAATTACAAAAAGAGTAGTCTATAAATTATTTGTAAATAGATGTACAATGTAAGTAGAGGGAATGATATCGAGCGACAATTATGTATTAATATAGACTCACCATTTTGGGTTGTTGCTGATTTTTGGAATGGCATATGGTTTTCTGCTTGTAAGCATGGGGTGCGTTGATCCAGAAGGATTGACCGCCTTTTTTGTTTAAATCATTATTGATCAAACGGAGCAGTAATGCGAATAAACTTTTTTGTTATTCCATACGTATATATACCCAAACTGTGAAACGAACATAAGAGGAGAGTTAACCAGCTAATTTTTTCGAAATAGCGTTCGAACATAACAATCTTATCATCCAAATTCAAGGTGGCCTTCTTCAAACGTGTGTATCCATTCATACATTTAACAGTATCTCCGTGGAGTTATTATAGTGATGGCGAAATGAGTCTAAATAGCAGGATATCATTTCTATTTCTGTCAGAGCTAATCATGAATGGTATCCTAAGATAGAATGAGTCTATTAAAGGGTGTTGTCGATGGAATACATACTTTATCTTCTTCTGGGCGGATTCATCAGCGTGCTTTCAGGTTTTTTCGGCGTGGGCGGAGGTTTTA
This sequence comes from Mesobacillus jeotgali, assembly GCF_900166585.1. Classification (NCBI taxonomy): domain Bacteria; kingdom Bacillati; phylum Bacillota; class Bacilli; order Caryophanales; family Bacillaceae; genus Mesobacillus; species Mesobacillus jeotgali. The sequence continues at coordinate 38,109 of NZ_FVZC01000006.1, forward strand.
TCCTGACACCGATTTTACTGTTGATTGGCTTTTCACCGCTAGAAGCGATCACGACCAGCTTGTTTTTCACTGTGGGTACATCGATTTCGGGGATTACCGCGCATATTCGCATGAAAAACATCCTCTGGAAAGAGGGATTAATCATGGGACTAAGCGGTATTGTGGCTACGCAGGTGGCCAGGCCGCTTGTCTATACATTGGAAGAGCGGGGATGGGATGAAGTTGTCATTCCGTTCCTCTATATTATCTTGCTTGCTTATTTTGCGGTAAAAATGATTCGACAGGGGTACAAGAAAGACGAAGAGAGTCCTGCTCCAGCCAGTTTTTCGCTGCCTAAGCTTTTGGAGGTAGGCTTTGTAGGAGGTTTTGTCTCGGCTTCGCTTGGAGTGGGAGGCGGATTCATCATCGTTCCGCTCATCATTACCTCGCTTGGGTTCAATCCGAAAAAGGCAGTTGGTACCAGTCTGTTTGCTGTACTGCTAATTGTCACGGTTGGATTCACTTCTTATGCGGTGAACACGGAGATCGATTACTTCATTGGCCTTATGCTGGTTGCGGGCGCGCTTGCAGGGTCACAGTTCGGTGCAAGGATGACTGCTCATTTTGAAAACAGGGAAATGAACGCGATGCTCGGAATCCTTTATCTAGTCACACTGGCAGGAGCAGTTCTGAAGCTCGTTGGCCTGAACAAGGCAGGCCTGCTTATCATGGGCGTGTTCATTGTCTATTTCTTTGCAAGGTCTATAGGTAAAATTAAAACAAAAATGGCAATGAAAGAAGGCTGACCTGCTCAGCCTTTTTCTAATTACGCCTCTGATGTAAGAGGATGCTTAATGTAGGGCAGAAACTCCAGCCCTGCTCTGCTTTTTACAAATAACGCTCCTTCACGTTTAAAAGGGACGGAAGTATATTTCAAATCTTTATAGTCCGGTGTGTAATGGAATACAACTTTTCCTGGAGGAAGGATGCTTTCAATTTTCACAGGCATGGCTGCTAATGACATCATACAGATGGATCACATCGTTTTCCCTTGTGAATATCACAATGGCGTCAGCCTCAGGATGGTAGTATAGATGGTCAGGAAAAACACTCAGGATATGGAACATGGTAATCCCGCTGGAGTTGGCTGTTGCAAATGCCTGCGAAACTGGTGCTCTGCCATGAACGATTTTCTCAATTTGCCTAAGGTCCTTATGAATCTCCAATTTCCTTAATTCTCGGCGGTCTTTACCAGATGAAACAATTGTTGAATACTGATGTTCCTCAACTTGTTTAAACCCAAACTTTGGGTAAAAATCGAGCACGCTGTCATTGGCGAACAAGTATATGTAATCATACTTTCCCTCGTATGCCTTCAAAACATGGTTCATCAGGCTGGCAGCGAGGCCTCTGTTACGGAAATCCGGATGAGTCATCACGGTACCAATCTGCAGGGCTTTATGGCTTTTTCCAGCAATGATCATGTTAAGTTCATTGACCGAGACATTGGCAACTACCTGGCCGCTGAGTACGTATGAAAAAGGAATATATCGATCATCCCAAAAACCTTTTTCATGCCAGCTGCTAAAATCAATGCCGAAAATGTCAGCGGCAAGCTGGATGAAGCTTTTCCTCAAAACTTCATTCTCGCGATAATGACTTACTAGCTTCATATATCAAAACTCCTGTCTCTCGAAGCAAACATATAGGTTTTATGATGGAATCGGATGCCATAAATCAGCCCCATTGCCAGCATATTGCCCATCAGTGAGCTGCCGCCATAACTGATGAATGGCAGAGGGATCCCCGTAATCGGCAGCAGCTGGATCGTCATCCCGATATTCTGGAAGACATGAAATGTGATCATACTGATGACGCCGGAACTGATATAGGTATTGAAAGGGTCGTTCGTATCCAGTGCTGTTTTTGTTAGATGATAGATTAGCAGGAAGTACAGGCTGATGACCACACTGCCCCCTATAAAGCCGAACTCCTCCCCGATAACGCTGAAAATGAAGTCAGTATGGCTTTCCGGAATATAGACTTCACTGCCGTTGATTCCTTTTCCGGTCAGCATGCCGGAACCAATTGCACTAAGGGACTTTAATAGATGGTACCCATATTCAGGATAGCTTTCAGGATCCAGCCAGGCGTAGATTCGCCCGAACTGATACGTTTTTACCCCTAAGTACTTTTTCAGGATTTCTGGCTTCCAGATGACCAAGTACAGTATGCCGGCTCCCAGTGCAGCTCCTCCGCCATAGAGTGGCAGGATGATTTTCCAGGTGATGCCTGAAACAAGAATGATTCCAGTGAAAATCGCAAGTATGACAAGTGAGGTACCCAGGTCAGGCTGCATCATGATCATCCCAAGCGGAAGGGCGGTTATGGAACCAAGCTTGATGAATAAAAGGAAATCTGTTTGATGTGTCTTTTTCGGATGGTTTCTATGATGGGCATAAATCGTGCTGCTCAAGGCAAGAATCAGAAATACTTTCATGAATTCAGATGGCTGAATTGAACCGAATGGCTCGATGAAAAACCAGCTTTTAGCCCCGTTTCGTTCTTCGGCAATGCTTTCAGGAGCGAAGAACAGGAAGACGAGCAGGAAGACTCCGAAGCCGTACAGATACCATGCTAACTTGCGGTATTGTTCGCTGTCGAACATCATTACCATAGCGATAATACCAGTCCCGACGACATACCAGAATATCTGCTTGTATAAGAAATTTTGACCGGCATACTGCCCCGTCTGCTGGGCGCTGTATATAGCGATGCAGCTGGTGAGAAAAAACAGCAATAAGAGGAGTGTCAGCGTCCAATCAAATCTGTCGGATTTTTTAATCGAATTATCCATTTTTACTCCCTGTCCATTTTACATTGTTATTTATCAGCAGGAATGAGTATCTTTGCCTGCTGGTCCTACCATTTTATGCAGCAGGAGAAGGATTATCCTTGCGATTCCTGTTAAGGTAATATATTCCTCAAAATAATAGACGATTGAAAGGAAAGAATAGTTTCTTTTTACAGCTGGATTCTTTTCATGGAATATGTTGATAATAATTATGTTTTTGAAGAGTCGGAATAAGATATTTTCAGCCGTTTTTGTTAGAATGGAAGGAGTGTTATTTGTACGGAGCCGCTGGCAATTTTCAGCTGAGAAATTTTCCGGGAGGTTTTGCCATTGAAAAAGAACCATCCTTATAGCAGGGATCTACTATATGTCCATTTAAACGAACGGGACCAGTATGTGCTCTCGCATGGAATTGAATTCCATGAATTTGCCAGGTCATTGGCTGATTCGCTTAATCACCTTCTATTATTGAAGCATCGATATGAGGATGGTGAATTCAACAGACATACTTTATTTGAGTATGTACCTGAAGACAGTGTTGAAAAGCTGGTTGGCGCAAATGTACATACTGGGGATTTTTGCTGGATTGATTTTGAGGAAGTGGAAGCACTGAATGTGTTGTCGCCTCAGGAAATTGCTGAACTTCTTTATCTCGGGCATATCAAGCATCATTTAAAGCTGCCCTTTTACAACCAGCTTAACAATCGTTTTGTTTATCTATCCAATGAGGATGGCTGGTTTAATAAAACGTATTACCGAAATTTCAATGACTTTTTCCGGATGCTCGGCATTGTCCTGTCTGGAAAGCTCGGTGAAATGAAACCTGAAAAAAGTCTGCTTGGGATCAGGAGGAAAAAGGCTTATCCATCCGTAAGCAAGGAAATTTTGAAATCGCTGATACCGGCACTAAAGGAAGGTGCAGTATTTTCGCTGAAAAACATTCAGCAAAATCGCAACAGAATTGAAGTGCCGATTTGGATTATCGGGGATTTCGCCAACATGGATGACATGCATGATGAATATAAAGAAGCAAGCCGGAACCTTCCGGACGGCAGACTTATATTCGATAAGAAGCTTAAGGAATGGAGCTTGCTAGCACAATAAGTCGAAAAAAGAAAGTTTTTGCAGTTAGTTTTGGCAAATCGTGTATAATGGGTTGTAGCGGAAAATTACATAATTGAAATGATCAGGTGTCTTTTAAAACAAGACTTAATAGGGAAGTTGGTGAAAATCCAATGCGGTCCCGCCACTGTAAATGGTAGCAAGCTGCAATTGGCCACTGTACAAATGTACGGGAAGGCGCAGCGAGCTATGACCATGAGCCAGGAGACCTGCCTGTCCATTGCACCACACAACCTACGAGGATAGGGAGGTGCCGACAGGCTTTATGTCTTTATAATGATAAAAACATTTGCTTACTCGGACATCTCCCCTTCTGGTGGAGATGTTTTTTTATTAAAATCTTTTGATAGTGGCCTGGGATGATGTTTGAAAGCAAAGAGCCTCGAACAATCACCACCCATCTAACAAAGCTGATTGAAAAATGGAGGAGAAGAAATGAAGAAGTTATGGATGTTATTGATGGCAGCTGCCATGATTCTCGCTGGCTGCGGTACAGAAGCACAGCCTGAAAAAAAGGAAGGCGAAAAAACTGCACAGGAACAGAAGACAGGATTCCCAGTAACCGTAAAAGACGCACTGGATGAAAAAGTTGTCATTGAAGAAAAGCCTGAGAAGATTATTTCCCTGATTCCGAGCAACACAGAAATCGTTTATGCGCTTGACAGCGGGGAGGCAATTGTTGGTGTCACCGATTTCGACAATTACCCAGAGGAAGCTATGTCTAAGGAAAAAGTCGGCGGTATTGAATTCAATATTGAAAAAATGATTTCGCTGAAACCAGATCTTGTCCTTGCCCCCGGGTCTACCGCGGACACTGCGAAAGAAGGTCTTCAGCAATTAAAGGACGCAGGTATTGATGTTGTCGTTGTAAACGATGCGCAGTCATTTGAAGAAGTTTATCAATCGATTGAGATGGTTGGAAAAGCGATTGGTGAACCTCAAAAAGCAGCTGAGCTAGTGGACTCAATGAAAAACAGCTTTGCAGAACTGAAGAAGAAAGCTGAGGCAATCAAACCAGAAGAGCAAAAGACAGTATTTGTAGAAGTCTCTCCTGCGCCGGAAATCTATACAGCCGGCAAAAATACCTTTATTAATGAAATGCTTGAGTTGATTGGCGCGAAGAATGCTGCCGGCGATATGGAAGGCTGGCCGAAGGTGGACCCTGAAGCCATCATTGAGCGTAATCCGGATGTCGTTGTGACAACCTATGGATATTACACAGAGAAGCCAGTTGAGCAAGTGCTTACCCGGCAAGGCTGGAACAATGTAAAAGCGGTCAAGGACCAGCAGGTATATGATGTCCATTCCGACCTCGTAACCCGTTCAGGCCCAAGGCTTGCTGAAGGAGCAGAGGAGCTTGCAAAAGCCATTTACCCGGACGTTTTTAAATAATAAAAGTTTAGCATATATCGTTGCAGCGGCATTCTTAATTATATCCATGCTGCTGGGCATATCAATCGGAACCGTTTCCATCCCTGTACCTGCCATTGTTAAAATCATTGCTGCTGAAATTTTCCGCTTTCAGGGACATGGAATCGATCCGATGCATGCAAGTATTGTCATGGAAATCAGGCTGCCGCGCGTGCTGCTGGCGGGACTCGTCGGCGCCTCATTGGCGATTGCCGGTGCCGCGTTCCAGGGTCTGCTGCGAAATCCGCTTGCAGATCCTTATACACTCGGGATTTCATCAGGAGCATCTATAGGGGCTGTCATAACGCTTTTCTTTGGCATTTCCTTGCCGCTGATCGGTGCTTACACACTGCCGGTGCTTAGCATTTTATTCGCATTCGGCACGATTTTGTTTGTGCTGTTTTTTGCCCGGAAAGTCGACAGACTGCTCAGGGTGGAAACAATCATTCTGACCGGAATTATCTTAAGCTCATTTCTGGGCTCGTTCATTTCTTTGATGATCGCCCTCTCTGGCGAAGAACTGCGGCAAATCATCGGCTGGCTGCTTGGCAGTGTGTCAATGCGCGGCTGGGAATACGTTAAAATTATTTTTCCGTTCTTTATAATTGGGTTGGTGATTCTGCTTGCCAACACAAGAGAGTTGAATGCGATGTCCTTTGGAGAGGAAAGAGCACAGCATCTTGGTGTCAATGTAGAACGCCGGAAGCTTTTGATTTTGCTGTCTGGTTCGCTTTTAACCGGATCGGCCGTCGCAGTATCAGGAACGATCGGCTTTGTCGGACTTGTCATTCCGCATCTGACAAGGACTGTCTGGGGCCCAGACCATCGCCACTTGCTGCCGCTATCCATCCTGATTGGCAGCGGCTTCCTGATTATCGCAGACCTTATATCACGGACGATTATCGCGCCTTCGGAATTGCCGATAGGCGTGATTACAGCATTAACCGGTGCTCCGGTTTTTGCATTTATTTTAATGAAAAATCGCAGGGAAAGAAGTGCTGGCCGATGATCACAGTGAGGAGTTTAACAGGCGGATATGCAGGCGGCGAAGTCCTGAAGGAAATCAGTTTTGAGGTGGGCAAAGGGGAATTGTTCGGCATCCTCGGCCCAAATGGCAGCGGAAAGACCACGCTGTTAAAAATGATTAGCGGGGCACTGGGTTTTTCAGCGGGAATCATTGAGCTCGACGGACGTCCTTTGACTCAGTATACCCCTAAACAGCTTGCCAGAATGATGGCAGTCCTGCCTCAGCATTCTGACCAGGCCTTCCCATATAGTGTAAAAGAGACCGTATCGCTTGGCCGTTATGCACATCAGAAAGGATGGTTCCACAGCTGGAGTGAGGAAGATGAGCAGATTGTACTGAAGGTGATGGACCAGACAGGAATCACCTTTTTACAGGAAAAATCGATCGTTGAGCTATCCGGCGGCGAAAAACAGCGGGTCTATCTTGCGCAGGCACTGGCGCAGCAGCCAAGGATCCTGCTGCTTGATGAACCGACAAACCATCTGGATCTAAGCTTTCAAAAAGAACTCCTGGATCTTCTGAAAAAATGGGCAATCGAAGAGGGGTTGACGGTCGTCTCGATTTTCCACGATTTGAACCTGGCCTCACTATATTGTGACAGACTGCTTTTGATGGAAAATGGCGAGGTATTGATTGTTGATACTCCTGCTGAGGTTTTAAAAGAAGAGCGCATTAAGAGCGTCTATAAGACGCAGATTAAAAACCATCCTCATCCCGAAATCGCCAGGCCGCAGCTATTGCTTGTTCCTGAATCGGACAGAGGTCAAGAGGGTGACTTCAAAATAGACTTCAGGTTTCTCGATGTTGGTCAAGACCGGATTGTAATGCAGATACCGGTGAAGTTGAGGACGATGTCTTCAGGAATCACCGGTGCAGGGATTGGCTGGCACAATTCCTTTGTGCATAGAGTTGTCCCGATGGAATATGATTGCAGTGACCATAAGGCAGAAATGGCTGCGTTTTTACAGGGAAATGGCTATCTGCCGAGCGAGACCGTTGCGATGATGACTGCTGTCCCGGCAGCAACCACCTCCATCAGACTTTTTGAGGCCGGTGAACTATCCATTTTTATTATTGTCTCCGCAGGCAATACACATTATGATAGCCCGCGTAATATCAATACCTGGCTGTTTATCAATGGAAGGATTTCTGAAGAAGCTTTTATCCAGAGCGCGATGACAGCTGCCGAAGCGAAAATGAGTGCTCTGCAGGAGTTGGAAGGCAGCCGGGTAAATACAGCGGATCCGGCAGTTGGCATTTCGACTGACAGTATCTGTATCGCTGCACCCCAGCAGGGCGAAGAGATATCCTATGCTGGCACCGCCTCGCCGCTAGGCAAGCTCATTAGCGAGGGAATCTACACCTGTACAAAAGAAGCGATTTTAAACTACCGAGCTGACAAAGCTGCTTTTAAACATTCATGAAGGAAACATGGTCCCCCATCTCGAATGTATCCCTTAGAGGTGATCATGATGGAATTGAAAATGGGTTATGTCATTTTATATGTCGCCGACCTAGAAAAAACCAAGCATTTCTACGGCGAGCTGCTAGGCCTTAAACTTCGTAACGAATTTGGGACCTACATTGAATATGAAACAGGCAACACGGTACTGTCGATGAACACCAGGGAGAGCGGACGAGAAATTACGACCTTGCCAATCCCCGAAGGAGTAAGGAAAGAACAAACCTTTGAGCTTGGATTTGTAACAGAAGATGTTCCGGGTGCAGTAGAAAAGCTGAGGGCTGCAGACGTTCCAATCCTGCTCGAGCCGACAGAAAAGCCATGGGGCCAGGTTGTTGCCTATGCGGCTGATCCTGATGGGCATTATATTGAAATATGTACACCTATTGGGTAAAAAACCATTCCTGCAGCTGATTTGGCTGCAGGAATTTTTTTTGCCCTGATAACGGGTGACGGCGGGCTTGTTTACACCTGAAATTGTAGCACAACTGCGAAGAAAGGCTCTACAGGTCCGAATGGAGAAAGAAGCTGTGAAAAGGTCACATAGAAAAGTTCAATAAGCCCAAATGGAGGATGAAGCGGTGAAAAGGTCACATAGAAAAGTTCTATAAGCCCGAATGGAGAGTGAAGTCGTAAAAAGGTCACATAGAAAGATTCTATAAGCCCGAATGGAGAGTGAAGTCGTAAAAAGGTCACATAGAAAGATTCTATAAGCCCAAATGGAGAGTGAAGTCGTAAAAAGGTCACATAGAAAAGTTCTAAAAGCCCAAATGGAGGATGAAGCAGTGAAAAGGTCGTATAGAAGCGTTCTATAAGCTTGAATTAAGGGTGGAGGCAGAAAAAAGTCACATAGAAAAGGTCTAAAAGCCCAAATGGAGGATGAAGCGGTGAAAAGGTCACATAGAAAAGTTCTAAAAGCCCGATAGGAGAGTGAAGTCGTAAAAAGGTCACATAGAAAGATTCTATAAGCCCAAATGGAGAGTGAAGTCGTAAAAAGGTCACATAGAAAAGTTCTAAAAGCCCAAATGAAGGATGAAGCGGTGAAAAGGTCGTATAGAAAAGTTCTATAAGCCCGATTGGAGAGTGAAGTCGTAAAAAGGTCACATAGAAAGATTCTATAAGCCCTATCGGAGAGTGAAGTTGTAAAAAGGTCACATAGAAAGATTCTAAAAGCCCAAATGGAGAGTGAAGTCGTAAAAAGGTCACATAGAAAAGTTCTAAAAGCCCAAATGAAGGATGAAGCGGTGAAAAGGTCACATAGATAGATGCTTTGCGGCCAGTCTGGATTGGAGCCAAGGAAAAGGTACTATAAAAAGGTTCTTGTAAGATAATGCAGGGTATTCCTAGTGCTATTTTACATTTTAAGGTTATTAAAATGTAATGAGAAAAACAGAGGAATTGGTCGAATAACGAAGAAAACTTGATGTAGCACCGCTTACAAGCCTGTTTGCCTGTTCTTAAAATTATGTTATGATAAATTCTGTTTGTAACGGACCCGGCTTGCTTGAGAGTAGGAAGCCACACAATCATTTTAAGGGGTGTTTACTTGAATACTAATACAATTAAAGAACAATGGTTTGCCAACGTGAAGGGGGACATCCTTTCGGGTATTGTCGTTGCGCTTGCTTTGATTCCGGAAGCGATCGCTTTTTCGATTATTGCTGGTGTTGATCCAATGGTAGGGCTTTACGCCTCATTCGCTATTGCTGTGACAATCGCGTTCGTGGGCGGACGCCCTGGAATGATTTCAGCAGCGACTGGTGCAATGGCACTGGTGATGGTGACACTTGTTGCGGACCATGGATTGCAATATTTAATGGCAGCTACGATTTTGACAGGAATCCTGCAGATTCTGTTCGGTGCGTTAAAATTAGCGCGCTTCATGAAGTTCATTCCGCGTTCCGTCATGATTGGATTCGTGAATGCACTGGCCATCTTAATTTTTATGGCGCAGCTTGAACAGTTTGTTGATGCTACATGGGTCATGTATGCAATGGTAGCGGGGGCGCTTGGAATCATTTATCTTTTCCCGCGCCTCACCAAAGCAGTTCCGTCACCGCTTGTGGCGATTATTGTGATTACCGTAATTGCTCTAATGACAAAAAGTGATGTCAGAACTGTTGGGGACATGGGGAATCTTACGGCTGCATTACCTTCTTTCCTGATTCCTGATGTGCCATTCAATCTCGAAACGTTAAAGATCATTTTCCCATATTCATTGGCTTTGTCGATTGTCGGCTTGCTTGAATCTTTGCTGACTGCATCAATTGTCGATGATATAACGGATACTTCAAGTGATAAAAATAGAGAAAGCCGCGGCCAGGGAATTGCGAATATCGTTGCTGGATTGTTCGGCGGCATGGCAGGCTGCGCCATGATCGGCCAGTCTGTCATCAATGTGAAATCTGGCGGCAGGGGCAGATTGTCAGCTTTCGTAGCTGGTACATTCCTGATGTTTCTGATAATAGTTTTAGGGAATATCGTGGTGCAAATTCCCATGGCAGCCCTGGTCGGTGTCATGATCATGGTTTCAATTGGAACATTCGACTGGTCGTCGATCAAAGGCATGGCAAAGACTCCCGTTACAGATTCAATCGTAATGGTTGTCACAACGGTTACGACTGTGTTCACCCATGACCTGTCAAAAGGTGTATTTGCCGGTATTCTCCTAAGTGCCATTTTCTTCGTAGCGAAGATTTCAAAGGTGAAGGTCACTTCCACCTTAGATGTGGCTATGGAACGCCGCACATATTTTATAACAGGACAAGTATTCTTCGCCTCTGTCACTGACTTGATTGAAGCATTCGATTTGAGAGAAACTGTAAAAGAAGTCGTGATTGATCTGACACATGCCCATGTTTGGGACGACTCAGCCGTTGCAGCAATTGATAGAATCGTCATCAAGTTGAGGGAGAACGGTACGTTCGTCCGTTTGCAAGGCTTGAATGAGCCAAGTTCTCATTTGATCGACAAACTGGCGGTTCACAAACAGGAAGGCGCAAAACTTTCAGGACACTAAAAATATTTTAAAGAAAGCACGTTGATGAATCAGCGTGCTTTCTTTAAATGTTAAATAATGGACGTTAAACTCAGGAGGAATGGCATTTTCAAAAAAACATGCTCGCTTCCAATGGTTCCGGGCATTCAGTCCGGGCAGGAAGAAAAGGCAGCAGAATTGGCCAAGCTTAGTAGTGATTGTGAAATAACTGTGTTTTATGTTATTGATGGGCAGACATTCAGGCAAGATGTTCTTCATAATCCAGATAGAGATGTAGTCGAGGAAAAAGAAAAGCAAGACATCAGCCGGTGACAAGCATGCTAGAAGAGGAAGGTTTGCTTCAAGTCTGTAAAGTTACTTGGTGAGCCAGGACTATCGATTGTTGACTATGCCAATAATAATGCATTCGATGTCGTTGTTGTTGGCAGTGTGGCCTGCAGGAAATTTTCCTCGAAAGCGTCAGCCAAAGCCGCAAAACGTGTAAAAGCACCTGTTTTGATCGTGAAATAACCAGCGTTCAGGAAAAACCTGAGCGTTTTTTCATGTTTTTTGGTGCTTTTGCCAAACCTTTCATTAACATAACAGAAGATTATTAAGTGTGATCCATTTAATATAGCGAGAATTTCATTTTTACAGCGGGAATCAGCTTTTTATAGCGAACTTTTCATTTTTATAGCGAATTGGAATTATCAATGATTTTTTCCAGTTTAAGCGTCGGAAATCCCGGCCTCGCCCGTTAATTTCAATCTACAAAGAAAAAAGCCTTTTAGTAAGTTGGTTATTTATACATTTACTTGTGCTGTATGGTGTTTGATCATTCACGGAATTATCAACCTATTCATATGGTATAATAGGCGCTTTCATCAGGAATGAATGTCTGTTGGAATTTTTATCATCCCCGCAGGTTTCATGCATGTAAAACAGGAAATAGTATAGCTGGAGAGTAAATATTAAATATTGATAACAATTCCTTAATTAAAATATAAAGTGGTAAAATAATAAGCGGATTGAATTTTATTGGAGGTCTATTTTTATGAAGACAAGAATAGGGCTGCTGTATGGCGGCAAATCGGCTGAACATAAAGTGTCGATGCAGACTGCATTGGCTGTGACAAAGGCATTGGATTTTGAAAACTATGAGATCTATCCTATATACATAACGGAGGAAGGGGAGTGGGTCAAGGGTCCACAGCTGAACGCACCTGCGGAGAACGTCAAGCAGCTGGAATTTGCGGATAACTCGAACCTTCCGACGCCTTCGTTTACACCTGCATTATTCCAGGCGGGCGGAGGGAACGACAGCAAAACACTTGATGTCATCTTCCCATTGCTTCATGGGCCGAACGGTGAGGACGGGACTGTTCAGGGGCTGCTTGAATTATTGAACCTGCCGTATGTCGGAAATGGCGTTCTTGCCTCATCGGCAGGAATGGATAAAATCGTTATGAAGAATATTTTCGCACAGGCTGGTCTGCCTCAGGTTGATTATGTGTCCGCCCTTCGCAGTGAATGGGAAAAGGACACCGAAAAAATATATGGTCTTGTTGAAGAAAGACTTGGTTATCCGTGCTTTGTAAAACCTGCAAACCTGGGCTCCAGCGTGGGTATCAGCAAGGCATCCAACAAGCAGGAACTTGAAGAGGCATTTAAAGAGGCGTTCCAATTTGATCGTAAAATCATCGTCGAACAGGGTGTCGTCGCTAGAGAAATCGAAATCGGTGTACTTGGTAACGATGAACCTGAATGCTCGGTAGTTGGTGAAATCGTGCCTAAGAAGGATTTCTATGACTATAAAGCGAAGTACGAAGATGGCGATACGGCGATGATCATCCCGGCTGAAATTACGGAGCAGCAATATGCTGACCTGAAGGAAATGGCCATAACCGCATTCAAGGCACTTGATTGCTCAGGCCTTGTCCGTGCCGACTTTTTCTTGACGAAAGATGGCCAGCTGCTTATTAATGAAGTCAACACAATGCCTGGCTTTACGCCTTTCAGCATGTTCCCGCTGCTATGGAAGCATACGGGCGTCGAATATCCGCAGTTAATCGAAAAACTGGTGAACCTCGGAATCGAACGACACGCTGAAAAGCAGAAGATCAAATATACCTTTTAACCTATAATCATCCAGGGTGACACGGCAGCCAGAGGCAAGGCCGTGTTCCTTTATTTAAGGATAAGGAAGTATAAATTTTTATTTGGAGAATTGTCTAGCTCCAGCGCCTGGTCCATCACGGTCCGCCCAATGAAGTTAAGACCACTTCACTGGTCCGCGTTCGTGCGCTTGTCGGTGCTGACCAAGGCGCTTGCGCTTTCTAACAGGAGGATATAATACTATGATCCAAAAAACTCTATCACAAATCGCTCAAATGGCGGGCGGCCTGAATGATATCAGCAAATTTGCCGATGTCGAAGTCAAAGGAGTTTCCATTGACACTCGTAAAATTGAAGCTGGCAATTTATTTGTTCCCTTTAAAGGTGTGCGCACAGATGGACATAAATTCGTAGCAGAGGCCATCCAGAATGGCGGAGCTTCTGCTGCCCTCTGGCAACAGGATGTACCAAATCCGCCGGAGGATTTGCCGGTTATCATCGTCGAAGATACAACGACTGCCCTCCAGGAGCTGGCAAGAAGCTACCGTAATTCGTTGGATATCAAGGTTGTCGGCATCACCGGCAGCAATGGAAAAACAACGACAAAGGACATGACAGCAAATCTGCTTGCCCAAAAATACAAGGTTCAAAAAACTGAGGGGAACTTCAATAACCATCTTGGACTTCCGCTTACACTTCTGCGTCTCCAAGAAGATACAGAAGTTGCCGTGCTTGAAATGGGCATGAGCAGCAAAGGTGAGATTGAGTTTTTAACAAAACTGGGCCGTCCGGATGCTGTGATCATCACAAATATCGGAGAATCTCACTTGCTTGACCTTGGTTCAAGGGAAGCGATTGCAGATGCGAAGCTGGAAATCATCAGCGGACTCCAGGAAAACGGACTGATCATTTTTCACGGAGATGAGCCGCTATTGCAGGAGAGGCTGCAGGATTACAAAGGAAATGGTGTCCTGAAAACCTTCGGCGCGAGCCAGGATAATGATTTGTATCCTGTAAAAATCGAACCGATGGAAAATGGCAACAAATTCACCACGAATATCGGCAGTGAAACTTATTATTTGCCGGTCCTTGGAAACCATAATATCCTGAATGCGCTGGCAGCCATGCTGGCAGCTGAATTTTTGGGCGTACCTTTTAATAAAATGAACGACGGTTTCGCAACCTTGAAGCTGACAAATATGAGGATGGAACTATCAGAGGGTGCCCATGGCGAAAAGATCATTAACGACGCCTACAACGCAAGTCCGACATCGATGAATGCGGCAATCGATCTTGTTGCCAATCTGTCAGGGTATAGCAGAAAAATCCTCGTCCTCGGTGACATGCTCGAGCTTGGGCCACTGGAGGAAGAGTACCATTACAAAGTAGGCACTTCACTCGATGCAGCTAAAATTGACTACGTGTTCACATACGGCAAGCTGAGCGAGTCAATAGCCAAAGGCGCAAAAGAAGTCCTTGGCGAAAACAGGGCATTTGCTTTCCAGGATAAACAGCAATTGAGCGATGAACTGAAAAAACACGTAACGGATGAAACAATCGTCCTTGTAAAAGCTTCACGGGGCATGGCACTTGAAGAAGTCGTGCAGGCCTTGCAGAAGTAATGATCGTCGAAAAGATGTCCATTCATCAGGACATCTTTTTGGTGTTTTTGCCGTTAATTTTACAAAAGGCTTTATCGAGGAAATTCTGGGTTAAATGATTTAAAATGGGGAAAGATTAAATACGAGAAAAACTAATGGGTGATGGTTATGATAGGTTGTCTGTTAATCCATGGATTTACCGGTGCTCCTTATGAAGTTGAGCCTTTAGCCCAGTCACTTAAAGCAAGAACCGACTGGAAAATAGTTGTTCCTACCCTTCCTGGACATGGCGACGAGCTCAGTTTGAAGGGAATCAAGCATAACGAATGGATCAACCATGCTGAAAAAGAACTGAAGGCTCTTTTGACTGAGTGTGACACCGTATATGTGGTTGGGTTTTCGATGGGCGGTCTGATTGCCAGTTATCTTGCCTCAACCTATCCGGTCGAAAAACTAGTCCTGCTTAGTGCTGCTGCCTATTACGTTAATCCAAAGCAGCTTGCCTCCGACATCAGGGAAATGATGAGGGATACAGTAAAAGGGAAATTGAAGGAAAATGAGTTATTCAGGCGTTATACAAGAAAAATCAAAGAAACACCCATGACCGCTACCTTGCAGTTTCGCAGGCTTGTGAGCAAAATCAAGCCTATTCTCAACGATGTGAAGGTGCCTACCTTAATCGCCCAGGGCGAAAGTGACGGCATTGTCCCCCCGAAAAGCGCCCATTACTTATATGAAAATATTGGCGCGGAAGAAAAACGGCTGGTTTTTTATAAGAACTCCAAACATCTGATTTGCCACTGTGATGAAAAGGAACACTTATTTAACGAGGTATATGATTTTTTGACTTCCAGACCAAGAGAGGGAATTAGCAGCTGAGGATTTGCCTCGAAAATTGCTTTTCCTGCCTAAAGATGGTATCATGAATATTGAGTGTCTAACTGAGAAAATCCTTTAAGCGGACATACTCCCGTGCTGGAGAATGTCTTTTTTTGCTAATATTTCAGGTTCTGTGCTTCAGCATCCGCAAGCGACTGCTGATTCAGCCCTGCTTAAAACACAAGGTGCTAACACCTATTTGCCGTAAAGGTACAATAAACTAACCAGAATCAGAAATGATTTGGATCCTTAAACAGCCACTTAAATAAACGAAGCATCGGAAGAACCGGTGCGGGATAAATGTGAACATAAAGGAGAATGAGCAAAGTTGACAATGTTCCAAGACATGGGCATTAGCCCCGCAACATTAAAAGCTGTAAAGAATATGGGTTTTGAGGAAGCAACTCCAATTCAGGCAGAGACGATTCCAATCAGCCTTCAGAATAAAGACGTGATCGGCCAGGCGCAGACAGGTACTGGCAAGACTGCTGCTTTCGGTATTCCTCTAGTGGAAAAAATCAAGAAAGAAAACCATAATATTCAGGGAATCATCATCGCGCCAACTCGTGAATTGGCAATCCAGGTTTCCGAGGAATTATATAAAATTGGTGCTGGCAAAAGAGTGGGTGTACTT
Organism: Mesobacillus jeotgali; assembly: GCF_900166585.1. Classification (NCBI taxonomy): domain Bacteria; kingdom Bacillati; phylum Bacillota; class Bacilli; order Caryophanales; family Bacillaceae; genus Mesobacillus; species Mesobacillus jeotgali. Next base: position 54,169 of record NZ_FVZC01000006.1, read on the forward strand.
GCTATCTACGGCGGCCAGGACATCAACCGACAGATTCGCGCACTGAAAAAAGGTCCGCATATCATTGTCGGAACACCAGGACGTCTGCTTGACCACATTAACAGAAAGACAATCCGTCTGGATAATGTTGAAACAGTCATCCTTGACGAAGCAGATGAAATGCTGAACATGGGCTTCATCGAAGATATCGAAGCCATCCTTGCGCAAATCCCGAACGAACGCCAGACATTATTGTTCTCGGCAACAATGCCTGGACCGATTCGCAAGATCGCTGAGCGCTTCATGAAGGACCCTGAAGTTGTTAAAGTCAAAGCGAAGGAAATGACTGTTCCTTTGATTGAGCAATTCTATGTTGAAGTTCAGGAAAAGAACAAGTTCGACGTTCTTACACGTCTTCTTGACATCCAATCTCCAGAATTGGCAATCATCTTCGGACGCACAAAGCGCCGGGTAGATGAGCTTGCTGAAGCATTGAACCTGCGCGGCTACACTGCTGAAGGAATCCACGGCGACCTTACGCAGGCGAAGCGTATGTCTGTTCTAAGAAAATTCAAGGAAGGTTCAATCGACGTGCTTGTTGCGACAGACGTGGCAGCTCGAGGACTTGATATTTCCGGTGTAACGCACGTTTACAACTTCGATATCCCGCAGGACCCTGAAAGCTATGTACACCGTATCGGACGTACTGGCCGTGCAGGTAAAGAGGGTATGGCGATTACGTTTGTCACACATAGAGAGACTTCTTACCTCCATGTAGTGGAAAAAACGACTAAACGCCGCATGGAAAAAATGGTGGCTCCAACCTTGGACCAGGCGCTTGAAGGCCAGCAAAGAGCAGTTGTTGAAAAGATTACACAAACAATCGAATCAAACAACCTTCAATACTACCGCCAGGCTGCAGATGAGCTATTAAAAGACCATGATGCTCAAACAGTCGTTGCTTCAGTATTGAAAATGCTCACTAAAGAGCCTGATACAACTCCTGTTAAGCTTACTGAGGAAAAGCCTCTTCCAAACAGAAGAGACAAGAAACCTCAGGGAGACCGCAAGAGATTCGATAACCGAGGCGACGGCCGTAAGAAACCTTACAAGCCACGTTCTGGCACAAAACGCACAGGCGGCGGCAGCAGAGAAGGCGGCGGCTACAAATCAAGATCATCACGCTAAATTAAAGGCAAAATCCCCGGATGTTAAATACAGCCGGGGATTTTTTTCTTTACTGATTTTAGTTAGGTGTTCATTTTGGTGGATATCTACCGCCTTTTTATGAAGAATTGGTGAATTTGGAATAATTTGCCGCCTGCATATTGGGTTATACGTACCGAAACTGAGCTTAGTTTTTCATGTAGGATTACTTTATTGACCACATTTTAGAATATATCAATCACTTTTTGAGATTTATCCACCACATTTTGAATTATATCGACCACTATTCGAGCTATATCGACCACATTTCCAAATATATCGACCAACCTTTAATTCAGCCGCTATTATTTTCCGATGTCCTCATGTATAACCTTGTGTGTTTATTACACCTTCTTTACCTCAGTCATTTTCCCATTGAAGTTACCTGCAACGGGGCATACTACTATAAAAAGGACAGGGGTGGGACTGATGACGATTGTGAGGCTTGGCTATGTGGCGATGAGTGAGGAACTGAAAAATGCTTCACCGTCACAGACGATGACATTCAAGCAATTCCAGGGGATTAAGGATCGTGATGCGGCAATTAATAAGCTTGAAAGAATCGCGGTTTCCAATCTTGAGAATTGTCTTCGCCTGTTAAGGCACAGCAAGGCGAATGAAATTCATTTTTTTCGGCTTAGCTCCCGGCTGATTCCGCTTGCCAATCATGAAGAGCTTTCAGATTGGAAGTATATGCGGGCGTTAAAGGAACCATTGAAGGAAATCGCTGACTTTTTACATAAGAATCCTATGAGGGTGGATTTCCATCCAGACCATTTTGTCCTGCTGAATACCTTGAAAACGGACACACTTAATAATTCGGTGAAGACGCTGGCGATGCACCGTGCGCTATTGAAAGGGATGGGGATTGATCCTGAACACCGCTGTGTCCTGCATGTTGGCGGTGTTTATGATGACAGGGAAAAAGCGCTGGAACAATTCATCCAAAACTGGGGTCTGGTTTCAACGCGGCTACAGAGCATGATCATGTTAGAAAATGATGATACTTCCTTCACGCTGCATGACACACTTTATCTGTGTGAAAAGCTGGGCATCCCGCTCGTATTTGATTACCACCATCATTTAGCCCATCATGAACATATTAACTGGCAGGAACAATGGGATCGGATTGTCGGAACTTGGGAGCACTCAAGTCTGCCGGTGAAGATGCATATATCAAGTCCCCGATCTGAAAAGGATTTTCGCGCCCACAATGAATATGTGGATGCAAATATGTTCATGGAATTCCTGAATGGCATGAAAGGCTCCATCCCGGAAATCCACTGTATGATTGAAGCGAAAAAGAAAGACCTTGCACTATTCAGGCTGGCTGAAGACTTAAAGCAGATGCCGGAAATCGAAATGATTGACGCCAGCAGCTTTCTGCTTCGGTAGCCGGCATGATTCCGGCAGTTCCTGGCACTTGTCGAATCCGGCTTACAACATATTCCTTCCCAATTTAGTGCCCCCACTGGTGTATAGTTGTTGTATACTTAGGAAGGTGCTATTAATTGGTAAAACGGGAGGATAATTTATGACGATTTCTGAGCCGCAAAAGCGGATTTCCGAGCGGGCTTTGACTGTCTGGAAAATTACCGCTTGTCTTCACTCCCTGGTGGTGTGGGTATTAGCGGGCGGTTTGATCGCCATTACGATAATTTTTGACTTGCAAAAGTGGATCATTGGAGCAGCAATTGCTGTTGCAATCATATATAGCTATTTATTCATCTTTTTCTTGCCTAGACTGCGCTGGAAACGCTGGCGCTATGAAGTAAGGGAACAAGAGATCGAGCTTCAATACGGTGTTTTTATCGTAAAACGGACACTTATCCCTATGATTCGTGTCCAGCATGTCGATACGCTGCAGGGACCGCTGTTGAGGAAATACCAATTATCAACAGTGACGGTATCAACTGCTGCGACGGTCCATGAAATACCGGCGCTTGATATGGAGGAAGCGGAAAGCTTAAGAACATCCATTTCGCGCCTGGCAAGGGTGGCGGATGAAGATGTCTGAACCGAAAAGGCTTCATCCGGTGGCTGCGGTAGTTAACGCGCTTCGCCAGTTGAAAGAAATGATCATTCCGTTCCTGATTTTCGTCGTTTTTGGGAGCAGGGGAACGAATTGGGATCTGTTTTATTTAATTGGTTCAATTGGCGTCGTCGTATTGGTTTTAATCTATGGAGTTTTATCATGGTACAGATTTACGTACCGGATTGAGCAAGGAGAACTGAGGATTGAATATGGACTGGTCATCAGGAAAAAGCGGTATATACCGTTTGACCGGATTCAAAGCCTCGATCTGTCTGAAGGAGTTTTACAGAGGGTGTTCGGGCTTGTAAAGGTAAAAGTGGAGACAGCGGGTTCCGGAGGGATGGGATTGCAGGATGGAGAAGCCGTCCTCACAGCAATTACGAAGCAAGATGCCCAGGAAATCCATGATTATCTTGTCTCAATCAAGAAGCATGGGCAAATGCATCTAGGGGATGAAGAGCCGCAAACGAACGAACATCTGATTTATAAAATATCAGTATCCGAGCTGTTGATGCTAGCGACCACTTCAGGAGGAGTCGGCGTTGTCATATCCGCTGTGCTGGCGTTCGTATTCCAGTTTGAAGAGTTCATTCCATATGAACAGATTTTTGACGGGGTTGAACACTTTGTCCAAAATGGCGTTGTTTTTATCAGTGTCGTCGTTTTCCTTGGATTCCTGCTGGCGTGGATCATTGCCCTTCTAGGCACAATGCTGAAATACGCTAATTTTACCGTAAGGAAAGTGGATAATGACCTGGTGATTACACGTGGATTGCTTGAAAAGAGGCAGTTTACGATTCCGCTGAATCGAATCCAGGCGGTCCGGATCAGTGAAAACCTCATTAGACAGCCGCTTGGGTATGCTTCAGCATTTGTGGAAAGTGCAGGCGGTTCGGCGCTTGACCAGGAAAGCTCAAAGGTCCTTATCCTGCCGATCGTAAAAATACGTAAAATCCCCGGGCTGCTTGAACCGTATTTGACGGATTACCATTTCCGTGTCAATATATCGCCAGCGCCACCGCGGGCATACAGAAGATATCTGTTGAAAGGCTGGCTGTTCATACTTCCGATCATAGTCCTTGCAATCTGGTTTCTAAGACCATGGGGGTATGGAGCGTTAACTCTGCTCATTATTTCGGCGATCTGGTCTTATCTGAATTATAAGGATGCAGGCTGGAGTCTCGATGAAGGGATGCTGACCTTCCGTTATCGCAGCATGGTCAAAACCACTGTGTATATGAGAAAAAATAAAATTCAATCATTCAGCGTCAAACAAAGCTCTTTTCAAAAGAAAAAGGAGCTTGCTACGGTTGAAGCGATTATTATGTCAGGGCATGGAGGCGCTGGCGGCAAAGTCATTGACCTGGAAAAAAAGCATGTTGATCGGATCTATCACTGGTATTCACATGAAATCGCTGAGTAATTTAAAGCACACTACGTCAAAAAAAAGCGCCCCCAGGCGCTTTTTTTACCTTTTATAAGAAGCTGCCCCAATCAGGAAACCAGCAAGCATACCAAATATATGCGCGGTAATGTTGATGTTTGATTGGACAAAGGTCATGACGACGCCGATGATAGCGATAGTCATGATGGTCTGTGAGTTCTCACGCGACATCATTGCTTTTCGGAACATAATGATAGAAATATAGAAACCGAACAGGCCGAAAATTGCGCCGCTTGAGCCGACATGTGTATAGGTCAGCGGCTCGAGGATCAGGGTAGCGATATTGGCGGCAATACCTGTAATAAGATACACCAGGATGAATTTTGTCCTGCCGAGCAGCTGTTCCAGGGCCGGGCCAAACAGTACGAGTGAAAAGCTGTTAAACAGCATATGCGCAAATCCGGCATGCATGAAAATAGGTGTCACAAGCCGCCAGTACTCACCGTTCACAACGTATAAGTTCACTCCTGCAAAAAGTTCAAACAGGTATTTGCCTGCGAAAAATGGCAATGCCGTCAGCAAGTATAATAAGATATGGATGACAATAATCAAGGTTATAATCGGATAAAAACGGATAAAGTCACGCAAGCTTTCGGTTCTTGTAAACATGGAAACCTCCTGGTTACTGATATCGTGAGGCTTGAATAAAAAGTTCTAATGTAAAGGATAGCCCTAATCAGCAAAAGTTGTACACTATTTTGTATGCTGCACAGATCTTTTTTAGAATGGAGCTGGAAAAATGATAATCGGAACAGGGATCGATATCGTGGAAATTGGCCGGATCCGCAGGCTGGTGGAGTCACAGCCGCGTTTTCCCGAGCGAGTGTTGACGGAAAAAGAAAGAGAAGTTTATCGTCAATATAATGAACGGAGGGGAATCGAATTCCTTGCCGGGCGCTGGGCGGCGAAGGAGGCTTTTTCAAAAGCGAAAGGAACTGGAATCGGCAGGGAGTTGTCCTTTATGGATATCGAGATCGAAAATGATCCACATGGACGCCCGCTTATCATTAGGCCTTATATGGAAGGTGTGCACCTCTCGATTTCCCACAGCGAACAATATGCGATTGCACAGGTAATTATCGAAAAAATTTAAAAGGATGTTGAGCAGGTGTTATCAAAAGTTAAATAAGTGTAATCAAAAATTTTAAAATGCTTGTCAATCCCGGGGTCATATTCGCCCAGGTTGTCTCATATATTCATAATGCAGTAAGGGAGACAAGGCTAGGGCGGCGGGAACATGGCTGCACGAAGACCACTCAAGCAATTTTGCAGCCAGTGTCTTATTCCTGTCCTTTCTTTCCCTTTACACGTTTAAATGAGACTAAAAGGGGTTGGAAGAATGAAGAAAAGGTTATTGCTGCTTCTCGCCGGGCTCATGGTTATTTTTGCTCTGGCTGCCTGCGGTACAAAATCACAGGAATCTGTGGTTAAGGAGTTGGATGGTACGCTCGAAGATCTGAAGAGTTACAAGGCTAAAGCAAAGATGACTTTGCAGATGGGCACGGAGCCTCAAGTGTATGATGTGGAGATTTGGCACAAAGATCCATCATTTTACCGTGTGAATTTGAAGAATGCCCAGAAGGACCAAAGCCAGATGATCCTCAGGAATGACGAAGGAGTCTTTGTTCTGACACCTGCGCTGAACAAGAGCTTCCGCTTCCAAAGCGACTGGCCGAAGAACAGCAGCCAGGCTTATCTGTACGAATCTTTAATCACGGATATCCTCGAGGATAAGCAAGCGAAATTCTCGGCAACCAAGGATCACTATGTGTTCGAGACAAAAACCAGATACCAGAACAACAAGATGCTTCCAATCCAGGAGATCAAGCTGAAGAAAAAGAGCCTTGCGCCAGTCAGTGTAAAGGTGATGGATCCGGACCGCAATGCGCTGGTGACGGTTGAATTCTCTGACGTGAAATTCGACGCAAGTTTTGATAAAGATGCGTTTGATATGAAAAAGAACATGACAGGTGCTCAGCTTGAAGTACCGGTTATGGCAGATGTAGAAGACAAGGAATTCACAGTGAAATATCCTGTTGCGGAAATCCCTGGCGTGACGCTGATCGATGAAAAAGAAGTCGCCACAGAGAATGGCAAGCGAGTTGTATTGACATATGATGGCGAAAAGTCCTTCACGCTTATCCAGGAAAAAGCAGATGCCATGCCTGCGATGTCTTCAGCGATTAACATGACCGGAAAGCCTGTAGACCTCGGATTTACAATTGGCGCCATGAATGAGACATCGATTTCATGGACCCATCTCGGAGTCGATTATATGCTCGCATCCACAGACTTATCCCCAGAAGAATTGGAAATGGTCGCAAAATCGGTCTTGGCCGATATGGAAAAATAAAAATCATGAAGCAGGCTCAGAGTAACCTGGGCCTGTTTTTTCATGGGTAAGAAAACGGCAGTTTAAGGAATCAAGGTCAAAATTTTACGTTATCAAGGAACTAAGAGTTGATTTCTTTTAAGGAAAATAATTCGTTTAAAAGGAATATATCGATTTTTTCAGGAATAAATAGTATTTTAGTTCCACCACGTCTTCTATCATGAACTTCCCTCGGCAAAAATCCGTATATATTATCCATTTGACATTGGGTTATTTCGGTTTGATAATAAAACAATATAAATTAAGTACGGATTGAAGGAAGTGGAATTTCGGTGGAGGAGCAAGGTTTTTTTTACCGTGATACATGGGCAGAGGTGGACCTGGATCGAATCAAGAACAACGTAAAAGGGATCAAGGGCCATCTGCCGGAAGATGTTGAATTTATTGCTGTAGTTAAAGCAAATGCCTATGGCCATGGGGATTTGCAAGTGGCTGAGGCTGCATTGGAAGCGGGAGCCTCAATGCTGGCGGTAGCGTTCATGGATGAGGCGCTCGCCTTAAGGAATAAGGGGATCACAGCACCGATCCTTGTGCTTGGCGCCAGCAGACCTGGGGACGTGAACATTGCGGCCGAGGAAGGAATCATCCTGACCGTTTTTCAGGAAGAATGGCTGGAAAAAGCGCAGGAAGCATTAAAAAAAGATGCAAAACTTTTGCTTCATATAAAAATAGATACAGGGATGGGAAGGATCGGAATACGCTCAGCCTCGGAATTGAAGGCTGTTGAAAAAATCCTTGAAGAAGATTCAAGATTACTGCTTCACGGAATCTACACCCATTTTGCGACAGCGGACGAATTAGATGATTCCTATTTCAACAGGCAGCTTGGGTTGTTCAAGGAAATGCTCTCATTCCTCGAAAAGCAGCCGCCATTCATTCACGGCAGTAACAGTGCTGCAGCTCTAATGCATCCAGATGCCCGTTTCAATGCTGTAAGGGTAGGGATTGCGATGTACGGACTGGCGCCGTCAATGGAAATCGCGCCGGAATTGCCGGTTGAGATACAAGAGGCATTCACTCTCCATTCGAGGATTGTTCATGTGAAGAAGCTCGAAAAAGGAGAAAAGGTCAGCTATGGTGCAACCTATGAAGCTTCTGAAGAAATTTGGGTAGGGACGCTTCCTATTGGGTATGCTGATGGATGGATAAGAAGGCTTCAGGGTCAGGAAGTACTGGTTGATGGAAAAAGGTCGCCAATCATTGGTCGGATTTGCATGGACCAGTGCATGGTGAAGCTCCCGTATGAGGTACCGGTAGGGACAATCGCTACCTTAATTGGAAGTCAGGGACAAGAGGAGATCTCGATCAATGAGATTGCCAGCAAGCTAGAAACCATCAACTATGAAGTCCCGTGCATCATTTCCTCAAGGGTACCTAGACTGTACAGGCAAAATGGCGAAGTAGTCGATTTGAACAATTCACTATTGTAAAACACATCCAGTAATTAACAAACCTGTGCAATCCCGCTAATCCCGTGCATAAAATACTAATTTTTTGGCGGATAATACAGAAGAATTGCTGATTTACCTTTGCATCTGGCAGAAATAGTGATAATATTAGAAATGGTAGAGAGATAACGAATTTAATAATGGTATGTAGTGATGATGGTGGAGGTGTATGTTTGTGTCTGAATCCAGCGCAACAACTGAGATTTTGGTAAAGTTACCGCAGCATCTTTTAAGTGAACTAGATGGATTTGTTAAGCAAGAAAACGTAAACCGCAGCGAATTTATTTATCAGGCAACAAAAATGTTTTTGCGTGAGAAGAAAAAGAGACAAATTCGTGAATCCATGAGACGTGGCTATATGGAAATGGCTAAAATTAATTTGACTATTGCATCAGAAGCATTTCAAGCAGAATACGAAGCAGCACACACAGTTGAACGTCTAGTCAGCGGAGGATGATCCTTTGATTGTCAAACGTGGTGACGTCTATTTTGCAGACCTATCCCCAGTTGTTGGTTCAGAACAAGGCGGAGTTCGCCCGGTCCTGGTCATCCAAAACGACATCGGGAATCGGTTCAGTCCCACAGTCATTATCGCAGCGATCACGGCACAGATCCAAAAAGCCAAGCTTCCCACTCATGTGGAAATTGATGCGAAGCGGTACGGTTTTGAACGAGACTCGGTTATCTTATTGGAGCAAATACGCACAATTGACAAACAGCGCCTAACCGATAAAATCACCCATCTCGATGACGAAATGATGGAAAAAGTGGATGAAGCCCTTCAGGTAAGTTTAGGTCTTATTGAATTCTGATTAACAGCACGCTCTTAAAAAAGGGCGTTTTTTTGTACCGGACACCTGGCCTGCCAGCAGGCCTTTTACATAACCAAAAAATAAAAACGGATGTTTTCTGTGTGGGAGGCAAGCATGAGGCTTGTCTCTTTTTTATTGGAGAGAGAGTTTTGACTGCCGGTAATCTACAGGGGTAGATGGGAGAAAGCAGACTTGGATGTACAGGTATGCAGTGAAAGAAAAGAAAGCTGTCAGTCGGAAGTAAGCTGATGTTTGGACAGGTTTGTAGGGGAATCGAGGAAAGCTGTCAGAAGGATGCACCACCTTTAGACGGGTTTGAGGGGAAATCGTGGAAAGCTGTCAAAAGTAAGCTGATGTTTGGACAGGTTTGAAGGGAAATCGAGAAAAGCTGTCAGAAGTAAGCTGATGTTTGGACAGGTTTGAAGGGAATTGGAGAAAAGCTGTCAGAAGTAGGCTTATGTTTGGACAGGTTTGAAGGGAAATCGAGGAAAGCTGTCAAAAGTAAGCTGATGTTTGGACAGGTTTAAAGGGAAATAGAGAAAAGCTGTCAGAAGTAGGCTTATGTTTGGACAGGTTTGAAGGGCAATCGAGGAAAGCTGTCAAAAGTAGGCTGATGTTTGGACAGGTTTGTAGGGGAATCGAGGAAAGCTGTCAAAAGTAAGCTGATGTTTGGACAGGTTTGAAGGGAATTGGAGAAAAGCTGTCAGAAGTAAGCTGATGTTTGGACAGGTTTGTAGGGGAATAGAGAAAAGCTGTCAAAAGTAAGCCCATGTTTGGACAGGTTTGAAGGGAAAGCGAAGAAAGCTGTCAGAAGGATGCACCACCTTTTGACGGGTTCGAGGGGAAATCGCGTGAAGCTGTCAAAAGCAGGCTCGAGTTTGGACAGGTTCATCAGTATTGAGGTTATCCCGGTTTTACCCACCGGAAGAGACGAAGAAATACGAATTTCCATTCAAGAGTTTTTCCCTCAATAAAATGGATTACGAAAAAATAGGAATAATAAAAGTATCTTAAATGCGGTATTTCCATGAATCGTGTCGATAAGTTGATTTTATTTGACGAAGGAAAACTGTTATCATTAAATGGAGATATATAATCAGGATTTTATGTTTATTTAATTACTGTTTTAAAAATGGTTTACAATTAGTTCGATTTGGGTAATGTAAAAATTTGTTGTGATAGAATGGGGAGGATGGAATGAATAAAATAATTTCGAATTACATTCAGGGTCATAAACAAGACATCCTGGATCAATGGATAGATAGAACGAAAGAGGAAGCGGATGAACGGGTAGTCCGTTTAGTATCAGATCGGGTATTCAACTCGACGAGCAAGGAATTCATCGATTTGATCATCTCTAATTTTAAAGGTACGAGTGAGGAATATAATGAAAGGCTGACGGATTTTGCTGAAAAAGTTGTCCGTTTGGGCTGGCCTTTGACGTTTGTCACTAAGGGCCTTCATACCTTCAATCTGATTGTTTTTGAAGGGATGCAGAAAGAAGGAATCGTCCAGGCTGAAAATCAAATGGAAATTGTTTATGAGTTTGACCGCTGGGCTACACCGATGAACAATGAAATTGTCAGTGTATACTCATCCACATGGGAAAGAACGGTCTCCTTGCAAAAAATCGCATTGCAGGAACTTTCCGCTCCTTTGATTCCTGTCTTCGAAGGGATTACAGTCATGCCGCTGGTTGGTACGATTGATACCGAGCGTGCAAAGCAAATAATGGAAAACCTTCTGAAGGGTGCGGTTAAGCATCGCTCAGAAGTGGTTCTTATAGATATTACAGGTGTACCTGTCGTCGATACGATGGTTGCTCACCATATCATCCAGGCGGCAGATGCAGTAAGGCTGATTGGTGCCAAATGCATGCTTGTCGGGATTCGTCCTGAAATAGCACAAACCATCGTCAACCTTGGCATTGACCTGAATCAGTTTACGACAAAGAATAATTTGAAAAAAGGAATAGAAGCAGCTCTAGAGCTGACAAATAAAAAAATCGTTTCACTGGGGGGAGCAAAGTGAGAATACCTATCCTAAAACTGGATGATTGTCTATTGGTCTCAATTCAATGGGAGCTGGATGACCAGACGGCTCTTCAATTTCAAGAGGACTTGCTCCACAAGATTCATGAGACAAGCGCCAATGGTGTTGTCATTGATTTAACTTCAATCGATTTCATCGACTCTTTTATCGCCAAGGTACTTGGAGATGTCATCAATATGTCCAAGCTTATGGGTGCGATTGTAGTTATAACCGGAATCCAGCCTGCTGTTGCGATAACGCTAATTGAATTAGGAATCGGCCTTGATGATGTCCTAACTGCATTAGATTTAGAAAAAGGTTTGGAGAAATTACAACAGGAATTGGGGGAATAGCTGAATGGACATCCAATCCTGCGTTACGATTATAAATGAATGGGACATCGTGGCAGCGCGCCAGCTTGGCCGGAATGTTGCGAAAGAGCTTGGGTTCGGCACAGTTGACCAGGCAAGAATCACTACAGCCATCAGTGAATTGGCCAGGAATATTTACTTGTACGCCGGAAAAGGACAGATTTGCATCGACAAACTATATGACGGCGGAAAAGCGGGATTGCGAATCAATGCAGTAGATAGCGGCCCAGGTATAAAAGAAATACGCCAGGTCATGGAAGATGGTTTTTCAACATCAGGAGGACTTGGAGCCGGCCTTCCCGGGGTAAAGCGTCTTATGGATGAATTCGACATAGACTCAAGCCCAGGTCAAGGAACACAGATCAGAGCAACTAAATGGCTCCGTTAGGGGGAAACAGTATGGATTTCCGAGAAATGATGGAATCAAAGTATCGGGATTTACTTGACAATTATATTAAAGAGCAATCCGAACAAGCATTGTATGCAGGGCAGAAATTCAGCCGGAAGTCAATTGAACACAAAATTGCACCGGAAGAAATCATCAGCCTGCATAAAAGCTTGCTTCTTGAAATGTATCCTGAACTTCCAGAGGATATTATGCACTCTTTTGATATTCTTCTCGAAGTGATGATCGGCTATGGTATTGCTTACCGTGAGCATCAGAGCTTAAGGCACCAGCAGGAAGAATTAAGATCTGAAATGGAGATTGCCGCCAATGTTCAGCAAACCTTGCTAGGCACAAATATCCCTTCCGTTCCCGGAATCGATATTGGCGCAATCAGCGTTCCAGCAAAACATATGAACGGTGACTACTTTCACTTTGTCCAGGATGAAAACGACAATATAAGTGTCGCAATTGCTGATGTAATCGGAAAAGGTATCCCAGCAGCGCTTTGTATGTCCATGATCAAGTATGCGATGGACAGCCTGCCAGAAAACCGGCTCGATCCAAGCAGCATCCTGGAGAATCTGAACAGGGTCGTTGAGCAGAACGTTGACCCAAGTATGTTCATTACGATGTTTTATGGAATGTTCAATCCTTCCAATAATATCTTTTATTATGCTTCGGCAGGGCATGAGCCTGGTTTCTATTACGATTCCAAGAAGAAGGAATTCTCCGAGCTGACAGCAAGGGGCTTGTTGCTTGGTGTGGATAAGCGGACGAAGTATACCCAGTATGAAAAAGAAATTCATGCAGGGGATATGGTGATCCTGATGTCTGATGGAGTGACTGAGTGCAGAACGGAAGAGGGTTTCATCGAGAAGGAAACATTAATCGGATATATAAATAAATATATTCATTTAAATGCTCAGGAAATTGTCAATAATATCTTTAGGGAACTTGAAAAACTTCAGCATTTCCAATTGCGTGATGATTTTACCTTGATCATTTTAAAAAGGGATGTTTAATCAGGTTCCGTATCGGGTAAATCAAAAGAGCAATTGAATTGTAAAGGGTGGTCATTTATGAATATTTCGATAGATGTAAAAGAAACAGAATCAAAATTAGCAGTTAAGGTAAGCGGCGAAATTGATGCATATACAGCTCCACAGCTACGTGAAAAGCTTTTTCCTATGTCCGAAAAAGAGGGCGTGAAGATGGTTGTAGACCTTTCAGAGGTCAATTATATGGATAGTACCGGGCTTGGAGTATTTGTAGGAGTATTCAAAAACGTACGCGCACATAACGGCGAGTTCAAAATCGTCGGATTGTCCGAACGTTTACAAAGACTTTTTGAAATCACCGGCTTAGCCGACATTATCGATATAAACAGCCAGATTGAGGGTGGAGTGCAATGAACCAGTCATTTGACTATATAGAGATGAAAATCCCGGCTAAACCGGAGTTTGTAGGCGTGATTCGTTTGACTCTTTCTGGTATCGCGAGCCGTATGGGTTTTTCATATGATGAAATTGAAGATCTTAAGATCGCTACCAGCGAAGCTTGTACCAACGCTGTGCAGCATGCTTATAAAAATAATGAAAACGGCGAAGTCATCATTGGGTTTGGATTGTATGAAGACAAGCTTGAAGTGATGGTTGCAGATAACGGCCAAAGCTTTGATTTCCATTCAGCGCGTCAGGGGCTCGGTCCTTACGACCAGAATAGTTCCGTTGAATTCCTTCGCGAAGGAGGCTTGGGACTGTATCTGATCGAAACCTTGATGGACGAGGTTCGTATCCATCACAAAGAGGGCGTCACGGTCTTTATGACCAAGTACCGAGAAGGAGAGCAGGTGGAGAGAGATGCAGAGACAATCTCAACCTAAGCAGAGGCCAAAAGAAGAGATTAATGAATTAATCAAAGCCTACCAGCTGCATGAGGATGCAGACGCCCAAAATGAGCTGGTCCTTCACTATCAAAACCTTGTCGAAACAATCGCGAGAAAATACTCAAAGGGAAGGTCGTTCCATGAGGATATATTCCAGGTTGGGATGATTGGACTTTTAGGAGCAATCCGCCGTTATGATGAAACATTCGGTAAAAGCTTTGAAGCATTTGCCGTACCAACCATTATTGGTGAAATCAAAAGATTTTTAAGAGATAAAACATGGAGTGTCCATGTACCGCGCAGGATAAAGGAGCTTGGTCCAAAAATCAAGACGACCGTCGAGGATTTGACCACCCAGCTGCACCGCTCTCCGCGAGTGGATGAAATTGCAGATGCACTTGAGGTTTCCGAAGAAGAAGTTTTGGAAGCCATGGAAATGGGCAAAAGCTACCAGGCACTATCTGTTGACCATTCCATTGAAGCCGATTCCGACGGCGGAACAGTCACCCTGTTGGATATCGTCGGAAACATTGATGAAGGCTATGAAAAAATCAACCAGAGAATGGTGCTTGAAAAAGTACTGCATGTGCTGAGCGAGCGCGAAAAGTTAATTATCCAATATACCTACCTTGACAACCTGAGCCAGAAAGAGGCCGGAGACAAGCTTGGTATTTCACAGATGCATGTATCAAGACTTCAAAGAAGAGCCATTAAAAAGCTTCAAGAAGCGATCCATGCTGAAAACAACAATTCGGAGTACATTACATGATCCAACAGTTCAAAGACAAAATAGAACTTTATGCTTACCAGACAATCAAAGAAGGTAAATTAGAGTGCGGTGACAGTTACTATTATACAGCCACCGATGATTATTTTGTCTGTGTGGTAGCAGATGGACTGGGGTCAGGACAGTACGCGCATGAAGCATCTGCGGCGGTCGTTTCCGTTGTCGAACAGCACCATCATGAAGATGTTGATACACTCATGCGGTACTGCAACAACATTCTGGTGCAAAAACGCGGAGCGGCTGTCTCGATCTTCAAGGTTTTCTTCGAAAGCCGTCAATTCGTATACAGCTGCGTTGGAAATATCCGTTTCTTCCTCTACGCGCCAAACGGCAAATTAACATACCCTTTGCCAGTCACCGGCTATCTATCAGGGAAGCCGCAAGTATTCCACACACAAAGATTTGTTTACGAGCAGGACTCAAAATTCCTGATCTATTCAGACGGTTTTGATATCCACGGCGCGAAATCACTCTTAAAGGGGTACCGTTCCGTAGGTGCCATTGCCGAACAAATCAAAAGTGAATACGCAAACTCAATGGATGATGCAACTTTTATTGTGGGAAGTCTACTATAGCAGGTGGACTTCTTTTTGTTTTTTTTACAGGGATTCAAAAGGCAGGATAAAAGCTTGGCTGAAAGGTTGCATAACCTGAACTGTAAACCATCCGCCAGTTTTGGTACACTAGTAAAGTGACGAAAAATACCAATAAGATTATGGAGGATTGTCTCTTGACTCAAACAATGGATAAGCAAGACCAATATGTAAAGATCATTGCCAAAGAGCAATCGTTAACAGCCAAACAGGTGCAAAGCGTTATTTCATTGATTGGTGAAGGGAACACGGTTCCGTTCATTGCCCGTTACCGAAAGGAAATGACAGGCGCCCTTGATGAAGTACAAATCCGCGACATCGTTGAAAGATGGCAATACATACAGAACTTAGAGCAGCGAAAAGAAGAAGTCATCAGGCTGATTGAGGAACAGGGAAAGCTGACAGATGAACTTAAGGCGAACATAGAGAAGTCAATCAAGCTTCAGGAAGTAGAAGACCTTTACCGGCCGTATAAGCAAAAAAGAAGGACGAAAGCAACGGTCGCAAAGGAGAAGGGCCTGGAACCGCTTGCCCTATGGATGCTGGATTTCCCGGTAAATGGCAGTCTGGAAGAAAAAGCCCTGGAGTTTTTATCTGACGAAAAAGGTGTTGAATCTGTCGAGGATGCAATTGCAGGCGCAAAGGACATCATCGCTGAAATTGTTTCAGATGATGCAGACAGCCGCAAATGGATTCGGAATGAAACCTTTAAAACAGGCGCAATTGAATCGGCCGTTAAAAACAAAGAGCAGGATGAGAAAAATGTTTACGAGATGTATTATGAATACTCGGAGCCAGTCAATAAAGTGGTTCCTCACCGCATACTCGCGCTGAACCGCGGTGAAAAAGAAGAGCTCTTAAGAGTCTCAATCAAGCCAAAAACAGATGTGATTATGAGCTACCTTGAGCGCAAATGGATATCCAAAAATCATTCTGTTACAGCTGCATCGGTATCGGAAGCGGTCGAGGATGCTTACAAGCGTCTGATACAGCCTTCAATTGAACGTGAAATCAGGAATGAGCTGACAGAAAAAGCTGAAGAGCAGGCAATTCATATTTTTTCCGAAAACCTTCGTAAACTCCTTCTTCAACCGCCGTTAAAAGGAAAGGTTGTACTTGGGGTAGACCCGGCGTTCCGTACAGGATGCAAGTTAGCTGCTGTAGATGAAACAGGGAAAGTTTTAACGATCGGTGTGATATATCCGCATACTTCAGGTGCCAACAATACTGAAGCCCGCGGTAAGTTCATCAAAATCCTAAAAGAATATAATGTAGAAATGGTCGCAATTGGTAACGGTACAGCTTCAAGGGAAACGGAACAATTCGTATCGGATATCCTGAAGGAATTAGATAGAGAGATTTACTATCTCATCGTCAACGAAGCAGGTGCCAGTGTTTATTCTGCCTCTGACCTTGCACGGGAAGAGTTCCCGAACTATCAGGTTGAGGAAAGAAGCGCAGTTTCGATTGCTCGAAGATTGCAGGATCCTCTGGCAGAACTCGTTAAAATCGATCCTAAATCTGTTGGGGTAGGTCAATACCAGCATGATGTAAGCCAGAAAAAACTTTCCGATTCCCTGACGTTTGTTGTAGAAACAGCTGTTAACCAGGTAGGCGTAAATGTAAACACAGCTTCCTCTTCACTGTTGCAATATGTATCCGGCCTATCCAAGACTGTTGCTAATAACGTTGTTAAGAAGCGAGAAGAAGAAGGGAAGTTCACGAGCCGTGCACAGCTGAAGAAAATTCCGCGCCTAGGTGCTAAAACATATGAACAGGCAATCGGCTTCCTTCGGGTCATCGATGGGAAGGAACCACTAGACCGCACCGGTATCCACCCTGAAAGCTACGGTGAGGTTAAGCAGCTGCTGGACAGTCTTGGCTTTAAAACATCAGATTTAGGGACACCTGCCCTGAAAGAAGCTCTTGGAAAAATAAATATTGACGAGACAGCCGGTCAGCTGGGGATAGGAAAACTGACACTCAAAGACATTATCGATGCTCTCGTCCGGCCAGAAAGAGATCCTCGAGATGAATTGCCGGCGCCGCTGCTTAAGAAAGATGTCTTAAAGCTGGAGGATCTAAAATCAGGCATGGAGCTGCAGGGGACTGTACGAAATGTTGTTGATTTTGGAGCCTTTGTCGATATTGGAGTAAAACAGGATGGTCTGGTCCATATTTCGAAACTAAGCAATCGCTTTGTAAAACACCCATTGGACATTGTCTCTGTAGGAGATGTGGTAACAGTATGGGTTGACAGTGTAGACCAGAAAAAAGGCCGCGTCGCCTTGACGATGCTGAAGCCAGAATAAACTAAATCAAAAGACTGCGGTATAAACTGCAGTCTTTTTGCGTTACTCTTGTTTCTTTCTATAAAAAAACCAACATTGATTTAAAAGTTTGATTTGATAACGATTTTTTTCATAGAAGGCTCGTTTCATTTGATTCTGGAACCAGACAGGCATAAACATTACCTCCTTAAGAGTAAGTACGCTAAAAGGTAACATTAATATATGCTATAATGGGTTGTCAGGTTTCTAAAAAGGCAGGAGTTTTCAAATGACAGATCAAGAATTACAAAACCTCGTTAGTAAAATCTCCAATGACTTATTCCAAAAACGATTCAAGCATAAAGCTTTCTTCAATCCAAGGCTCCGTACAACCGGAGGCAGATATATGCTGAATAGCCATAATATCGAAATCAACAAAAAGTATTTCGAGCAGCTTGGCAAAGAGGAGCTGATTGGAATTATCAAGCATGAGCTTTGTCATTATCATCTTCATCTTGAGGGAAAAGGCTACAAGCACAGAGACAAGGATTTTAGGAAATTATTGAAACAAGTAGGTGCACCGAGATTTTGTTCTACTCTGCCTGAGGAAAAGAAACGAAGGTCCAGAAGCCAGAAATTCATCATTTATCAATGCAGTAACTGTGAGTTGAACTATCGCCGGAAAAGATCCATCAATACTGCAAAATATGTTTGTGGAAAATGCCGCGGCAAGCTTGTGAAAGTGAAAGAAATTATTATAGATTAAGGTTTTTGAGTGTTTTTTCAGGTGAACAAAAAAATATCAAAAACATGGTTGACTTTTGCTGGGCTGCTCCCTATAATAGTAAGAGTCGATAAGACAACAGCACGAAATAAAGCTAGAAGAAATGCTGCTATTCCGCAGTAGCTCAGTGGTAGAGCACTCGGCTGTTAACCGAGCGGTCGTAGGTTCGAATCCTACCTGCGGAGCCATTATGTTTTAAAGGTATGGGGAAGTACTCAAGAGGCTGAAGAGGCGCCCCTGCTAAGGGTGTAGGTCGGGTAACCGGCGCGAGGGTTCAAATCCCTCCTTCTCCGCCAGGACATTTCATATATGGCCCCTTGGTCAAGCGGTTAAGACACCGCCCTTTCACGGCGGTAACACGGGTTCGAATCCCGTAGGGGTCACCATTTTGAAACACAACTTAATCACAATTGGTCCCGTGGTGTAGCGGTTAACATGCCTGCCTGTCACGCAGGAGATCGCCGGTTCGATCCCGGTCGGGACCGCCATTTTTATTGGGCTATAGCCAAGCGGTAAGGCAACGGACTTTGACTCCGTCATGCGTTGGTTCGAATCCAGCTAGCCCAGCCATTTTTTTTGAGCCATTAGCTCAGTCGGTAGAGCATCTGACTTTTAATCAGAGGGTCGAAGGTTCGAGTCCTTCATGGCTCACCAAGATTTTTTCGCACAAGCGAAAATAATCTTCCTTATCTTCTGCTTCGGCGGAACATTTGAATATGCGGGTGTGGCGGAATTGGCAGACGCACCAGACTTAGGATCTGGCGCCGCAAGGCGTGGGGGTTCGACTCCCTTCACCCGCACCATTAATTACCTATTGATTAATGTACTTGAATCAGTTAAGATTTAATCCTGTCATGTTAATGCGGTCGTGGCGGAATGGCAGACGCGCTAGGTTGAGGGCCTAGTGGGGGCAACCCCGTGGAGGTTCAAGTCCTCTCGGCCGCACCAAAAAGGTTATTGACACACTCAAATGGTTGTGTTAATATATAAAAGTTGTTATTAAAACAATATGCGCCCGTAGCTCAATTGGATAGAGCGTCTGACTACGGATCAGAAGGTTATGGGTTCGACTCCTTTCGGGCGCGCCATATTTTTTCTCTAATAACGGGGAGTAGCTCAGCTTGGTAGAGCACTTGGTTTGGGACCAAGGGGTCGCAGGTTCGAATCCTGTCTTCCCGACCATCAGCATCTAATATAATACGCGGGTGTAGTTTACTGGTAAAACCTCAGCCTTCCAAGCTGATGTAGTGGGTTCGATTCCCATCACCCGCTCCATTATGATTGTTCTTTGAAAACTAAACAAACAAGCGTCAACAAACAATAAATTATTCATGGCTTCTATTATAGAAGAACATGAGCCAACGTTTTAACTTATGAGCTAACTCATAACTCTTTTTTGGAGAGTTT